>JBDSFC010000240.1:0-3757 GCA_039919745.1 Bacteroidia bacterium
TGTGGAAGTGAAGTAGAAAAGATGAGTAAGTCGAAACATAATATAGTAACACCCGACAATATTGTAGACGACTACGGAGCCGATACGTTGCGTTTATACGAAATGTTTTTAGGTCCGTTAGAACAAAGCAAACCTTGGAACACCAATGGTATTACTGGCGTTGCGGGTTTCTTAAAAAAATTATGGCGTTTAGGTATACAAGTAATTGAATCGGAAAAAGCCTCCCCTCTTGGGGGAGGTTTGGAGGGGGCTTCAAAAGCAGAATTAAAAACACTTCACAAAACCATTAAAAAAATTACAGAAGATATTGAACGTTTTTCGTTTAATACATCGGTAAGTAATTTTATGATTTGTGTAAATGAGTTACAGGATTTAAAATGTAATAAACGTGGCATATTAGAACCACTACTAATTTGTCTTTCGCCTTACGCACCGCATATTACAGAAGAGCTTTGGAGCTTACTCGGACATAAAGAAAGTATTGCCCTTGCTCCTTTTCCAATGCATAACGAAGAGTATTTAGTGGACGATAGTTTTAGTTATCCTATTTCTTTTAATGGTAAAATGCGTTTAAACATTGAGCTTCCTGCAACATTAACAGTTGCGGAAATTGAAAAAGAAGTAATGAGCCGCGAAGAAGTACAAAAATATTTAGAAGGTAAAACCCCGAAGAAAATTATTATTGTACCGAAAAAGATCGTGAATATTGTGATATAATATTTCGAAATTTTTAGCCGCAGATTTCGCCGATTCTCACAGATGATTAATTAAAAATCTGCGTTATCTGTGAAATCTGCGGCTTTTATATTATATCACAAAAAGATCGTGATGAAACCTCATATTGCGTAAGGGATGCGAAAGGTTTAGTTCTTTTGTCCCGAAGGGCAAAAAACCGCAACGAAGTGGAGCCTGCAGCAGCCCGACCCGAAGGGATACGCCCAAAATATTTTTTTAAGAATAGTACATTTTATTTTAGGCACATAGTTTGCGTATTCTAATTAAAAATTAGAATCATGGAAAAATTAGACCTATCAGATAAAACAGTTAACGTTGGTGAATTAGAGCGTACGCAATCCTTAATTTCAGGAACTTTATTTGTGCTGTCGGGCATCTCAACGATAAGGCATAAGCCGGTTACTTCTCTTGTAAAGTCGTTAATTGGCGGATATCTTTTATACAGAAGTTTTAGCGGGCATTGCCACATTAACCAAATGATGGAAAGAGATACCACTAAAGGCTAATGAGGCGGAAATAAACTCCACATTTTTAACATTAGAATTCCTTTAAAAAATGTTATAGGCAAAGTTTTGTGCCTTTTTTTATTTAATTTCATTTAAATGAATTTCAAACTTTTCTTTATAATTATTCTTACTTCTTTATTTTCTTGTTCCTTTAAACCGGAAGATGATAAAGAAATGATCTTATGGAATCTTGAGCGTCCGCTTACATGGGATGATTTTAAAGGAAAGCCCGAAAGACGTTTTGCTGCTGCATCTACAAGTTATGATATTTTAAAAGAAGTTAATAAAGGAACTTCTAAAAACGCAACAGTAAAAATTGAAGCCGTGTTTTTTTGCCAAAGCTCCTGGAAAAAGAAAAGCTGGATCAACGAGCAGGTTTTAGAACACGAACAAAAACATTTTGATATTGTAGAATTGTATGCGAGAAAACTTCGCAAAACAATTTCTGAAACTAAATTCTCTTCCTTTGCAGATCTTGAAACCAAAATACAATCCCTGTATGATATCAACGATAAAGAAATGGATAAGTACCAGGACAAATACGATGATGAAACAGATGGCTCTATGAATGGCGACAAACAACGTGAATGGCAGAAGTCGATCATGAAAGATATTAAAGACCTGGATGCGCATAAAGAAACTACGCTTCAAATAAATTTTACGAAGTAATTTTTTCCTCCTCCGTCGCTTTCGCGACACCTCCTCCAAAGGAGGATACTGGGTTTGCTTCCGCGTAAGCACACAAAATGTCCCTCTCGGGAGAGGGTGCCCGAAGGGTGGGAGAGGAAAATCCAGAGCAAAAAAAATGCGGCTCATTACTGAACCGCATTTAATTAATTAATTTTTACCCTAAAAAAATTAATCTACATTATCGTGTAAAAATGAATTGTTTGGACGGATCTCGATCTTTTTGTCCTCACCTTCGCTTAAAGTAAATCTTGAAACGTTTGATTCAGTACTGTGTGTTTTGTTTTCAAGGTTAATATTCTTGCGTTCGAAAGCAGTTTGTTTTTCTAAAGCTGCTAAGCCTTCCGGGCTTTTCATTTTTAAAGTGATCTCTTTTAGTTTGCGAATACGGTCCTGAGCTAATTTAATTTGCTCTTCACGAGAAATAGTTTCTTCTTCAAAAGTAGTTTCCTCTTTTGTTTCGTTAGTAACCGTATTACTCTCTTCAGAACTTACATCGTTAAAAGTAAATTCAGTTATAATAGAAGTTGTTTCGCTCACAACAGTTTTTGTTTCTTCAACATGAGAAGTGATCGTGAAATCACTTTCGTTTGTAGTTTCTTCTGTCGTATTTGTAATATTTACTTCTTTTTGAGTTTCAGTTTCTTCTTTTATAAATACAAAAGGCTCTGAATTTTGGATCTCATCAATAATAGTAACTTGTTTTACTTCAGCAACAGGCGTTTCTACTTTCTCTTCTAAATTAACTACTTTACGATCTTTGAAAGTTAATGGCTCAAAGCCGGTGCTTCTTGATTTAAATCCTGTAGCAATAATAGTAACACTTACATTATCGCCTAAAGAAGCATCAGTACCGTAACCAGTAATTAATTCAGCAGTTCCACCGGCAGCTTCCTGGATATAATCAGTGATCTCACCAAACTCATCCATATCAATATCGTCAGTACCACTCATGATATTTAATAATACGTGACGTGCACCACTGATATCGTTATCATTTAATAAAGGAGAATTTAATGCTTCTTCAACTGCTTTAATAGCGCGTTTTTCGCCACTTGCAATTGCAGAACCCATAATAGCTACACCGCTATCTTTCATTACAGTTTTCACATCATTAAAATCAACATTAATGTGCATGTGTAAACTAATAATTTCAGCAATACTTTTTGCAGCACCTGTTAATACATCATCAGCGTGTTCAAAAGCTTCGCTCATTTTTAAGTTACCGTAGATCTCGCGTAATTTATCGTTACCAATTACTAATAAAGTATCTACATACTTTTTCATTTCTTCCAAACCAGCTTCTGCTTGCTGGCGGCGTTTTTTTCCTTCAAATGTAAAAGGGATAGTCACAATGCCAACCGTTAGTATGCCTAACTCTCTTGCAACGCTTGCAATTACAGGAGCCGCTCCTGTACCAGTACCACCACCTAAACCGGCAGTAATAAATACCATTTGTGTGTTAGCGCCTAAATATTTTTTTATCTCTTCGATAGATTCCAATGCGGCATCACGGCCAACATCAGGAATAGAACCTGCACCTAATCCTTTAGTTGACATTTCGCCTAATTGAATTTTAAAAGGAACAGGGCTCTTTTCTAAAGCTTGTTTATCAGTATTACATACGATGAAATCTACCCCCTTAATACCTAAGCGGTACATATGGTTTACAGCATTGCTTCCGCCGCCGCCAACACCGATCACTTTAATGATCGAGCTATCTTCTTGTGGTAATTCAAATTGCATCATTTTGTTAGTTTTAAGTTATTAATTTTAAGTGCTTAATTATTATTGTTACTATTACAAAGTTTATTGTGAATTATTTCCAC
>JBDSFC010000271.1:0-6933 GCA_039919745.1 Bacteroidia bacterium
ATTGGTCCTCGTACCGCTGATATGATCGCCGAAGCTGTTATTGCTATGGAATACAAAGCAAGTGCCGAAGATATTTCACGTATGAGCCATGCGCATCCAACATTTACAGAAAGTATGAAGGAAGCATGTTTAGACGCAACAGGAAAACGTGCTCTTCATATCTAAATAAATTTTTTGATATTATTTTTATAACAAATGCACGCAGGTAAACGATTTACTTTTAAACAGGTTGTTTTTTGGACCAGGAGAGACGTCTACTTTTTCATAGTGTATTCAAGCATCATTACAGCCCTACATTATTTTTTAAACGTAAAATGGTTGGTTATACCTTGGGTTGCTATTGGCCTTGTTGGTACTGCTGCAGCATTTTTAATTGGTTTTAAAAACACACAAACTTATGCAAGAGTATGGGAAGCCAGGCAAATATGGGGTGGAATAGTGAACAGCAGCAGAACCTGGGGCATTCTTGTAAAGGACACTGTGAATTCTGATAAAAATGAAATTCAGAAATTAATGTACAGGCACATGGCCTGGCTAACAGCTTTACGATTTCAATTACGTGAATCAAGGGTATGGGAAACCCAGGATCTTAAAAGCAATAAAGAGTTTGCAAACTATTTTAAAGTTCCTGAAAGAGAAACAAAACTCGAGGATGAATTAAGAAAATATTTATCTGCCGAAGATCTCACCTATATTCTAACAAAAAAAAATAGAGCGGCGCAATTGATCGCCATGCAATCTTCTCATTTAAAAAAATTAAAAAGCGAAGGAAAATTATCTGAGTTTGATTTTATAGAATTGGAAAGAGTGCTTTCTTCTTTTTATGAAGACCAGGGAAGATCTGAAAGAATAAAAAACTTTCCTTACCCAAGGCAATTTGCTACCATCAACCAAATGTTTGTACGGTTATTTATAGGAATGCTTCCATTAGGGATCATTCAGGAATTTGCCAAGCTTACTGATGATGTAGGGAATTTATTTATATGGGCAACTGTACCTTGCTCAGTAATTGTTTCATTTGTTTTTCATTTAATGGAACGTATTGGCGAAGCAACGGAAAATCCTTTTGAAGGAGGCGCTAATGATGTTCCTATTTCAGCAATCTCAAGAGGTATTGAAATTGATCTGCGCGATATGCTGGATGAAAAAGATCTGCCTCAACCTTTATTACCAACTAATAATATTTTATTATAATGAACATCGAAGAAGTTTTTAAAAACAACCAAAATTGGGTAACAAAAAAATTAGCTAAAGACAAAGATTATTTTGAAAATCTTTCTAAAGGACAAACCCCTTCTATGCTATATATTGGTTGTTCAGATAGCAGGGTAACCGCAGAAGAAATGATGGGCGTGCACCCGGGAGAAGTTTTTGTTCACAGGAATATTGCTAACCTTGTAAATAATGTTGACCTGAATGTTATGTCGGTTATTAATTATGGCGTAAGACATTTAAAAGTTAATCATGTAATTGTTTGCGGTCATTATTATTGCGGTGGTGTAAAAGCGGCCATGCAGGCGCAGGATCTGGGAATTCTTAATCCATGGCTTAGAGGAATAAGAGATGTATATCGTTTACACAAGAATGAACTAAATAATATTAAGGACGAAGATGAAAGATATAATCGTTTGATAGAATTAAATGTAAAAGAACAATGCATTAACGTTATCAAAACAGCTGCTGTCCAGGAAGCTTATTTTGAAAGAGGTTTATTGGTACACGGCTGGATTTTTGATGTACGTAGTGGCAAATTGATCGATTTAAATATTAACTTTGATAAGGCATTAAAAGACATTATGGAGATCTATGACCTTAATAAAAGATCTTCTGATATAACTGAAAGCGTATGATTAAAGTAGGAATTATAATGGGCAGCAAAAGTGATCTGCCAACTATGCAGGCCGCTGCTGATATTTTAAAAGAATTTGAAATAGAATTTGAAATAGATATTGTATCGGCTCACCGCACACCCGAAAAAATGGTTGAGTATGCAAAAACTGCTCATACAAAAGGCTTGCAGGTAATTATTGCAGGTGCCGGTGGTGCTGCGCATTTACCGGGCATGGTAGCTTCATTAACTCCCCTACCCGTTATTGGTGTTCCTGTAAAAAGCAGTAATAGTATTGATGGTTGGGATAGTTTATTAAGCATTGTACAAATGCCTAATGGCGTGCCTGTAGCAACTGTTGCTGTTAATGCTTCACAAAACGCGGGCATTTTAGCGGCGCAAATTTTAGGCGCATCCGATAAAGCTATTCTTCAAAAAATAATTGCATTTAAAACTTCTTTAAAAGAAAAAGTTATTGAAGCAAGTGACGCTTTAAAAAGTTCAAGTCCTAAAAAATATTTATAATTCAATTTATTAAAATGGCAAAAAGAAATAATCTCATAAAATTGGGTGATGCCATTGACCAGTTATTTAAGAAAGAAAAACTGGACGTAAAGATCTCGCAATTTACTGTAAAAAATGGTTGGAAAGATATTGTTGGAGAAGTAATTGCCAAAAGCACAACTGAAATCTTCTTTAATGATAAAACTATTTTTGTAGCATTAAATTCCGCAGCACTTAAACACGAACTCTCATTCAGAAAAGAAGAAATTGTTACAAGCGTAAATAAATTTTGTGGCTATAAATTAATCGAACACATTGTTATAAAATGAAATTCCTTAAACTCATTCCCATTTTATTTTGTTTTGTTTCATTTTCACAAAACACCAGTGGTGAGCCTGGTCGAACCAAGGATTCGCTTGCTCTAAAAAAGATCTATAATTATTACCTTACCAAAAGTAAATGCTATTCTAATTTAGAATATTTATCTACGAAGATCGGCGGACGCTTAAGTGGCTCCCCACAAGCTGCACAAGCCGTTGCCTGGGCAAAAAAAGCAATGTACGAAGCCGGTGCCGATACTGTTATTCTTCAACCTTGCATGGTACCTCATTGGGTGCGTGGTAAAAAAGAAATTTGCACTTTATCTTCTGCCAAATTAAAATTAAATAAACCTTTAAATTGTGTTGCTCTTGGAAACTGTGTTGGAACAGGGCCAAAAGGTGTTAATGCCGTTGTTATTGAAGTTAAAAGTTTTGATGAATTAGAAAAATTAGGTGAAGCAAATATAAAAGGCAAAATAGTTTTTTACAATGTGTTCTTCGATCAAACACATGTAAGAACCGGAACCGCTTACGGAGAATCCGTAAAATACCGGGGCAAAGGCGCGAGCTATGCTGCAAAATATGGCGCTGTAGGTTCTATTGTAAGAAGCATGACCTCTGTTGCCGACGATGAGCCACACACAGGCAATATGAATTACGATAGCACATTAAGTAAAATAAAAGTTCCAACACTTGCAATAAGTTATAAAGCTGCAGATCTTTTAAGTGAATCATTAAAAAAAGACGCTGAATTAAAAGTCTATATCGAAACACATTGTCAAACCTTACCTGACGAACCATCTTTTAATGTCGTTGGGCAAATAACCGGAACTGAAAAATCAAATGAATTTATTATTGCAGGCGGACATCTTGATAGCTGGGATAATGGACAAGGCGCACACGATGATGGAACGGGTGTTGTACAGAGTATCGAGATCTTACAGGTATATAAATTACTTGGTATAAAACCAAAACACAGCATAAGAGCCGTTGCTTTTATGAATGAAGAGAATGGATTAATGGGTGGCGAAGCTTATGCTAAATTCGCAAAAGAAAAAAAAGAAAAACATCTTTCAGCTTTAGAAACCGATGCCGGAGGTTTTACGCCACGAGGCTTTGGTGTTGACACAACAAATGGCTTATATAATTTAGTTATAAAATGGAAGGAACTTTTTAAACCCTATTTTATTGATCGTATCGAAAAAGAAGGTGGTGGAGCTGATCTTATGGCCCTTGAAAAATTAGGTGTTCCATGCATTGGTTTTGAACCGGATACACAGCGTTATTTTGACATCCATCATACAGCGGCTGATACTTTCGATAAAGTACACAAACGCGAGCTGGAACTGAGCTCTGCGGCCATTGGCGCCCTTATTTATTTGTTGGATAAATATCAATAACTCCTACTCTTTTAGCGCTTTTTGTCAAAAAAATTCGGCTATTTTTTTTATCTTTGTCTTTAAACTTTATTATCATGATCGAGACTATGACAAAGAGCGCAGAATTAATTGAATTAGAAGAAAATTTTGGAGCTCATAATTATCATCCTATTCCAGTTGTACTTGAAAGAGGCGAAGGCGTTTACGTTTGGGATGTTGAAGGAAAAAAATACTTCGATTTTTTAGCGGCATACAGCGCAGTAAATCAAGGTCATTGTCACCCCCGCATTGTTAAAGCATTAACTACACAAGCGCAAAAATTAACTTTATGTTCGCGCGCATTTTATAATTCGCTTTTAGGCGAATACGAAAAATTTATTACAGATTTTTTTGGTTACGATAAAGTATTACCAATGAATACAGGTGTTGAAGGCGATGAAACTGCTATGAAATTAGCACGTCGCTGGGCATATGATGTAAAAGGCGTTGAAAAAAATAAAGCAAAACTGGTTTTTGCAAAAGGAAATTTTATGGGCCGTACTTTAGGCGCCATCTCTGCAAGTAACGATCCAAGCAGCTTTGAAGGCTTTGGCCCGTTTATGCCGGGTTATGAATTAGTTGAATACAATGATCTTAAAGCATTAGAGAATGCTATAAAAGATCCAAATACTGCCGCGTTTATTGTTGAGCCCATTCAGGGTGAAGCAGGAGTTGTTGTTCCTGATGAAGGATATTTACAAGGTGTTAGAGATCTTTGCACAAAGTATAACGTTTTGTTCGTTGCCGACGAAGTACAAACAGGTTTAGCGAGAACCGGAAAAATGCTGGCTTGCGATCATGCTGGTGTAAAGCCGGATATTTTAGTTTTAGGTAAAGCATTAAGCGGTGGTATTTTACCCGTAAGTGCTGTGTTAGCATCTAACGAGATTATGATGACCATTAAACCAGGCGAACATGGAAGCACCTATGGTGGGAATCCTTTAGCTTGTGCAGTTGCCATGGAAGCATTAAAAGTGTTGAAAGATGAGAAGCTTGCTGAGAATGCAGAAGCTTTAGGAATTATTTTCAGAGATGAAATGAACAAATTAAAAGCAGAAACAGATCTTATTACTATTGTTAGAGGTAAAGGTTTATTTAATGCTATTGTTATAAAAGAAAAAAATGGTAAAACTGCCTGGGATGTATGTTTAAAATTTGCAGAACATGGTTTGTTAGCCAAGCCTACTCATGGTGATATTATTCGTTTTGCGCCTCCATTAGTAATTACAAAAGAGCAGTTGATGGAATGTGTTGCTATTATCCGTAAAGTGATCTTAAATTTTTAAGCCGCCAATTAAATGGTAACATACAATCCAAAAGACTGGCTTAAACTTATCCTGTATTTTCACAAGTCAGATACTTTTAGGATCCTACTTCCGGCAATATTAATTTTAGGCGCTGTAACAGGTGTTATAAGTTATGTTGAACAAAATCATTTTAATGAATTTTTACCCGGCAACTTAACTATCTTTCACCAGATCTCAGGTTTTATTATTTCACTGGTTTTAGTTTTCAGGATCAATTCTGCTTATGACCGTTGGTGGGAAGGACGAAAATTATGGGGCTCTCTTTTAAATAACTCCAGGAACCTTTGTATTAAATTAAATGCCCTAATTCCAAAAGAAGATCTTGTTACAAGAAGACAAATTCATAACCTGATAAGCAATTACGCTTTTGCTGTTAAAGATCATTTACGTGGCAATACCGGTTTTTTTGAAATTGAATACAGTGATGAATTAGAAAAAGAAAGTTTTATGAATTCATCTCATAAACCAAATCACATAGTTATTCAGCTTACAAATTACATCCTGAATATTTGTAAAAAAAATCCGCAAACGCCAAATGATTATTTAATTGTAAGCGAGAACCTTGATGATCTTACTGAGATCTGCGGCTCCTGCGAACGCATTAAGAACACACCAATCCCCTATTCATACAGCATCTTTATTAAAAAAATAGTTTTTATTTACATTATTACTATGCCAATTTCTTTTGGCTTAACAACCGGTTATTGGTCAATACCCATTGTAATGATCATGTTTTATGCCTTTGCTTCTTTGGAATTAATAAGTGAAGAAATTGAAGATCCTTTTGGCACAGACGATAATGATCTGCCAACAGACGAGATCGCTTTAAAAATAAAAGAAAACACTAAAGAAATATTATTAACGTGAATAAATTAAAATATGATTTCTCGCATACAGGCGATTTTGAAATGAAGGTCACTACATTTTTTGGCCTTGAAGAAGTTCTTGCAAAGGAGTTATTAAATCTTGGCGGAAAAGAAATTACCGAATTTAAACGTGGCGTTTCGGTTGTGGGCGATATTGGATTTTTATATAAAGCCAATTTATGTTTACATACCGCTTTAAAAATTGTTATTCCAATTGCAAAATTTGAAGCAAACGATGAGCACGAATTTTATGACAATATTAAAAAAATAGAATGGGAACAATTTATTTCTGTCACCGATAGTATCATGATAGAAAGTGTTTTAAATTCTGAGATCTTTACACATTCATTATTTGCCAATCAAAAAGCTAAAGATGCTATTGTAGATCGCTTTCGCGAAAAAACAGGCAGTAGGCCGGATGTAGATCTTGTTCGTCCCGCATTTAAATTATACATTCATATTTTTAAAAATGAAGTAACACTTAATTTAGATAGTAGTGGCGATCCATTATACAAACGGGGTTATCGTTCGGATATAAATGAAGCGCCAATGAAAGAAGTATTAGCTGCAGGATTAGTAAAACTTAGCGGCTGGGAAAGACATTTAGAATTGATAGATGGTATGTGTGGCGCAGGAACAATAGCTATTGAAGCTGCACTTTGGGCAAACAATATACCACCTGGATATTAC
>JBDSFC010000299.1:0-6888 GCA_039919745.1 Bacteroidia bacterium
CATATAGCTTTAGTTGGTCTAGCGGACCGGCAATTACACCAAGTTTAGGAAATTTATGTCCGGGTAATTATACAGGTACCGCAGTTGATGCTAATGGTTGTATCACAAAACAACCTTTTGTAATAACAGCGCCAAGTGCTTTTAATGTTACACTTACACCTACTAACCCTTTGTGTAATGCCGCATGTAATGGAAGTATCACTACTACACTTGCCGGTGCACAAGGAACTATCAGCTTTAACTGGGTTGCTGCGGGTGCAGGGCAAAACCCTACGGGTCTATGCCCTGGTAATTACACCTTAACAGCAACTGATGCTAGCGGTTGCGTGGCCAGTGGTGTTACCAATCTTGCAAACCCTCCGGCATTATTAGCGAACGTTTCAACTACAAATCCTGCCTGTAATGGTAACTGTAATGGTGTTGCAATAAGTACTCCGGCAAATGCTGTAGGTGCGGTTAGCTATACATGGACATCGCCGGTTGTTACAAATACAACGGGTGTACTTGGAAGTTTATGTGCAGGTAGTTATACTGTTTCAATAAAAGACAATAATAATTGTGCAGATGTTCAAACATTTACTTTAACGAACCCGCCGGTATTAAATGTGAATCCTTCTATTGCACCTGCTACCTGTGGTGTTCCGAATGGATCGATCACTGCTATTCCTACAGGTGGTACTCCGGTATATACTTATTCATGGTCAGCTCCGGTATCGAGCACAAATGCAGCAGTGTCAGGTTTAGCAGCTGGTATTTATACTGTTGTTGTTACAGATGCAAATAATTGTACAAATACATTAACCATTCCGCTAAGTAATTCAAATGGACCAAGCTTTGCGCCTATTACATCGTCAAGTATTTCATGTAATGGAATGTGCACTGGTGCAGCATCTATAAATCCTTCAGCTGTTATAGGTACAAATCCATTTTCTACTTTCCCACCTTATAACATTTCATGGATCGTTCCACCGTCATCATCATCTGTAAATCCACAAACGAATTTATGCGCTGGAACTTATTCGGCACAAATTATGGATGCAAATAGTTGTTTATTGTTTAATTCAATTGTTATTGCACAACCCACCGCTATTTCTATTTTGCCATCGCTTACTTTTCCAACCTGTAATGGGATTTGTAATGGTTCAATAACATTAAATACTTCTGGTGGATTAGGTTCAACCTATAATTATACCTGGAGTCCCGGCGCTTCTGCAACCGCTACTTTAATAAATGCATGTGCCGGAACGTATACTGTGCTTATTGAAAATAACGGTTGTGCCCCGGTATCACAAACGGTAACACTTCCGGGTGTGCAAAGTATGACGGCAACAGCTACTGTAACTAATAATTTATGTTTTGGAAATTGTAGTGCAACAGCAAGTGTAATTGCAGTTTCAGGAAGTCCTAACCTGCCGATAACTTATGCGTGGAGCAATGCACAAGTTGGTCCGTCAGCAACAAATTTATGTAATGGTGTTTATACTTATACAGCTACTGATGCAATAGGTTGTTTTGATAGTTTTACAACAACTATTATATCGCCTACACAAATTACATCTACCAACTCAATTGCTTCGCCATCATGTAATATGTGTAACGGTGCATCTACCGTAACAGCAAATGGTGGTACCGCTCCTTATACTTATAGTTGGACCTCAGGCGCTTCTGTTTCTACAGCATCTAATTTATGCGCTGGTTTATACCAGGTTTTAGTAACGGATAATAATCTTTGTACGCAGTTGCAAAATATTTTGATCAGCAATTCAAATGGAATTACAGGCGAAACAATAAATGTACAAAACGAATTATGTGCAGGACAATGTAATGGTGCTGCAACAGTAACTGCAATTGGCGGAAATGCTCCAATAACGTACACATGGGTAAGTCCTGCTGTTTCAAATTCTGTAATTACTAATTTATGTGCAGGTGCTTATTTTGTGCAAATGACAGATGTGCAAGGATGTATCCGTACAGCTTCTTTAAATGTTAATGCTGCAACACAAATAACACTTACTCCTAATATTATTGCACCCACTTGTACTTCACCTAACGGTACAATAAATGTAGTTCCAACCGGTGGTGTTGGGCCTTTCTTATATTCATGGGTTCCTGGTCCGGGTATTACATCATCATTAACCAATATTCCTGCCGGTAATTATACTGTTACTGTTACAGATCAAGGTGGCGCGGGTTGCCAGGTTACGCAGGCTTTTGCACTTAGTAACCCTAGTGGACCAGTAATTACATTTACACAAAGTAATATTGCTTGTTTTAATGCATGTACAGGATCTATTACTGCTTTAGGAACCGGCACTTCAAATCCTGTTTCTTATAACTGGAGTAATGGCAGTACTTCGCAAACTGCAACAGGTTTATGTAAAGGTATTGTAACATTAACTGTTAGCGCACCTGATGGGTGTATGACTGTTCAATCATTTACATTAACAGACAATCCTTCATTACAATTAAGCCTTTCAAACATTCAACAACCAAAATGCCATGATGATTGTAATGGAGCAATTACACTAGTGCCAAGTGGTGGATCGTTACCATTTACTTTTGTTTGGTCACCTATTGCGTTCGGTAATCCACAGTTCTCATTATGCCCGGGTCCATATGTTGCAACAGTATTGGATTCTAAGGGTTGCGCAGTTTCAACCAGTTTAACTTTAAACAATCCTACATCAATTATATTAACGCCTACTATAACCAATTCTTCTTGTAGTTCTGTTAATGATGGTTTATTGAACGTTGGTGTTAATGGTGGTACACCTGCTTATACTTATACATGGACAGGGCCATCGGCATTTACTTCTACAGCGCAAAACATTTCTAGTTTATTTGCAGGAACTTATTCTTTAAGTTTAACAGATATTAATGGTTGCCAAAAAGATACTACATTGGATGTTATCCCAACGGTTAGCATTGTTGCGCAAGCTGGTAACGATGTTACGGTTTGTCCTACTCCATCAGTTGCATTAACGGGCACCAATTCATTTGGTGCGGTTTCTTATGGTTGGTTCTTGCTTCCTGATATAACAAATACAGTTGCTAACACACCAAATTTTTCTGCAGGAACTCCAACTACAGCTCCGGGAAGTTTTACCTATGTATTGATAACCACTTCTTCTGTTGCAGCATGTGCTGACATGGATACAATTGTTGTAAATATTTATGCGTTGCCGGTTGTTGATGCAGGGCCAACATTTACAATACCTTTATTCTCAACTGTAACAATTGGTGGTAATCCAACAGCTTCCGGTAACTTCTCGTTAAGCTGGTCGCCACCTGCCGGACTTGATGATCCAAGTATTCAAAATCCTTCTGCTTCAAATACGGTAAATACAGTTTATACGGTAACGGTTGTTGATCTTACTACAGGTTGTACATCAAGTGATACAATGACTGTATTCTTATTTCCTGAAATTAAAATTCCGAATGGCTTTAGTCCTAACAATGATTCTAAGAACGAAAAATGGATCATTGATTTTATTGAACAGTTCCCGGATAATACCGTTGAGGTTTATAACCGTTGGGGTGAGCAATTATTTTATTCGCAGGGATATGCAATTCCTTTCGACGGAAAATACAAAGGAAAAGACCTGCCTGTTGGAACTTATTATTATGTAATAAATTTAAATCATCCAGCATATAACAAACCGTTTACGGGACCATTAACAATATTTAGATAATGATGAAAAGATACTACATATGTTTATTTAGTTTAATTGCGATCTGCGGTTTTAGCCAGCAATTGCCCCAGTATTCGCAATACATGCTAAACGAATTAGCTATCAATCCTGCGGTTTCCGGAAAAGACGATTATGCTGATGTACGTTCAAACAATCGTTATCAATGGATCGGAATTACAGATGCGCCAAGAACAAACATGCTAACATTGCACGGTCCTATAAAAGATAAACACATGGGCATTGGTATGAATTTGTATACAGATATTGTTGGTCCAACACGTAGAACAGGATTGAATTTTTCTTATGCTTATCATTTAAAATTGAAAGAAGATATGTTCCTTTCAATGGGGTTAAGTGCCGGTGTTTTGCAATGGGGAATTGATGGAAGTAAATTAATTATTAGAGAAGATGGAGATCAGAATATTTTAAACACCTATCAAACGACATATGTGCCTGACTTTGGCGCGGGTTTGTATTTTCATAAAAAAAATAAATTCTATTTTGGATTTGCTTTACCACAATTATACCAGGCGCCAATTATGTTATATGCAGGCGCAGGAAAAAACAGCAGGATAGTTAACCAGTTTAATTTTAACGGCGCTTATAAATTTGATGTTGGAGATGATTTTAAAATTGAACCATCTTTTTTAATTAAATATGAAATTCCGGCGCCGCCAAAAATTGATGTAGGTGCAAGAGTAATTTACCAGGAACAGATCTGGATCGGTGGTGCTTATCGCCACCATGATGCTTTTAATGCAATGGTTGGATATTTTTACAAGAATTATTTAATGATCGGTTATTCTTATGATATTACTACTACGAATATTAAAAAATATTCTTCCGGTACGCATGAGATCATGTTAGGTATTCGTTTTTCTCGTAGACAAGCGGCTACCTGGGAGAAAAAATAATTATACGTTTAATTCCTTAACGAACAATTTTTTAAGATCAATTGAATTGCAAAGGTCAATATAATTAAATTCTGATCTTCCTTTTTCTAATACAAATTCTTTTAATTTATTTTTTTTTGTAGCAGATAAATTATTTGTATTGATACAAAGACCAATAAAAAAACCGAGTTTATTTATTCCTGTTTTTTCTGCTTTGCTCGCTTTAGAGATATTTATTCCAAGGTCTTTTTTTAATTTGGCTAAACACCATTTTTCTGCTGCAGTTCTATCACCTTTAAATTTTAATTTAACCTGATCGGTAATAAATTCGCTGATTACACTTGGATTTATTGGTTGTGTGTTGCCCGCAAAATTTACAGATAAGTTTGAATTGGTAAAACGCTTTAAAATTTCGATAGAAGTGCGATATCCTTTTGTGTTTTGGATTTTTTCAGCTTCCTGTAAAGCCAGGGTTTTTAATTCCGCATCAACAGGCCTGAAACCAAAACGATAATAGAACCAAAAGGCGCCGGATTTTAAACCTTCGGGATTATTTTTTCCGAATTGATAAGGTTCTACTTCAAAATAAGTAGCGCCAAAACTTTGCCTGTAACTTCTTAATAATTGGCAAAAAACAAATGCGGATTCGCCTCCTCTGAAACTTTCAAAAATATTTATACCAAGCAATGAGCGATTGCCAAATAGCCAGCCGCCACCATAAGCCATTGGATAACCATTTTTAAACATCATAAAACCAATGTACGATTCAAAAGGCAATCTTCTTTCGGGAAGCATGCTAAATAAAGCAATAGATAAACCATGTTCTAATTCATAAAACAATAAACCATCGGTATTACAATAAACAACAGGTTCGGTTTCGCGGTTCAATAAAAATAAAGCTACTCTTGCTTTTTCAATGATTGTGTTTTTTTCCGCTTCTGATAATTTTTTTGGCGCCGGTAATTTTTTATTTATTAATTCACGTTCATCAAACTTTTTTAATAAACCTTTTGTGTGGTAATAATTTTTGTGCAACGTAAAATTTCCAAAACCTTTTGAAAGTTTTTTATCTTTTGGAATAACTGAAATATAAATTTTAAGCGATTCAAATAATTGATCTTTTATCAGATCAGAAGCATCTATTCTTTCAAAATGCGAGATGAGCCAGGATAAAATATCCTTTTTATTTTTTGATCCCCCAGCAGTTTCCAGCCATTTTATAGGAGTTAATTTTTCGGTAAACGCAAATTCAAATTCCATTTCCGATAAAGAGTGACGTAAAACTTCTTTTGGATGAGTACCTTCATCATCTAAAGAATGCAACGATACCTGGCCGGGGTATGTTTTTAATAACCATTTTATCAACGTGTAACTATTGGCTGCCTGCGTTTGCGTATAAGCAATACCTGTTCTTTCTAATTGCTCAACAATTTGCTTTGGTAATTTTTTTATGCTTTCAGCTAAACGCTCCATTTCAGTTTGAGCGAGTAAATACAATTCTTCATTCTCAGGATAGCCCAGTAAAAAAAGCAGGCAGTCGTGATATTGTTCTATTACTTTTTTAGAAGTAAGTTTTAATTTTTGACACTCTGATAAAAGCTGTTTTTTTTGAGCAGAAGAACCTTCGTTAAAAACAGAAGCAACTTCTCTTAAAAGAGTAATGGCGGAGTTGTTAAATTTTGACACGCTAAAAAGTTTAGTTAACAAATTAAAGATATCGATTTGTTTGTGATTTTCAATAAACAAATTGTGTAGTAATTAGCGGCCATTTTTTGTATCTTTAAATATTATTAAATCCTTTCAAATGAAATTCTCTTTTAGCATATTATTTATTTTAATTTCTTATTGCGTATCCGGCCAAACTTTTATAAAGAATAAAACAAAGCAGGCGCTAACTTTTAAAGAAGTTCAAAAACAATTCGATGATTTTAAAAAACACAATGACCTTTCTAAAATAAAACACTGGAAAAGTTTTAAAAGATGGGAGTATGATCAGGAGCTTCATACAGATGCAAAAGGAGAGCCTGCGGGGTTTGGTGAATATATTGCTGCTGCTATTGAGATGGCTAATTCAAAACAACAAATGGAAGCAGCCAACGCTTCTTCGGTTTGGTCCCCATCCGGCCCCAATGTATTACCAAATAATCTAACCGGTTATATGGAAAACGGAATTGGAAGAATTAATTGTATTGCTTTTCATCCTTCAAACCCAAATATTTATTTTGTAGGTGTTGCACAAGGCGGTGTTTGGAAAACCACCAATAACGGCGTTAGCTGGACTCCATTAACAGACAATCTTCCTA
>JBDSFC010000324.1:0-8823 GCA_039919745.1 Bacteroidia bacterium
CGAGTATTTGCAGACCTCAGAGTTTAAAACCAAACAATATATTTTGGCCTTCTTTGCAGCCGGCGCGACACTCCTTTGGGCTTATTGCATTTTCTTCTTCTATAAATATGACAAGTACTTCAAAGGCGGACTTGGACTTGTATTTCTTCCTGGACTGATCTCACCTCACTACTTCTATAATGTAATTTGGCGACAAAAAAAACCGTTACAAAACAAATAAGGCGGACACGTACCAAGACGTTCCTGCGTGCCGCCACCATACTGGTAACAGCGGCTAAGCGCAAGGCGGGCAGACCTGTAGATCGCAAAGCCAATTTATTGTCCGGTCGACACCGGAACTTTTTTTCGTTTGGCTTTGCTAATAAACATTTGTACATTTAATAAACATTTCGGCGGGTAGACAAAGGACGTTTCATAAGCGCCCTTGCGCCTAGCCGCGAAACGTTAGTGCAGATTTTTATGCCGACAAAATTACCGACAGACTTTAACCCACGGACAGAGAAACTCGAATTTAAAGAAGAGTATACTCGGGACACGCTTTCCGTCAACGTTGACGAATGGGTAAAATTTAGACATATCGTTCGCATTGGGCTTGACTCTGTCGTCCTAAAACCGACAAAAAAAGGTAGCAAGACAAAATCCTTAATCAAAACATTCCCAGACATCGGCAAATCCCATTATCAAGCTGTGACAAATCTTGGCTTCTGTAAGCAATCACTCCTTGACGCCGAAAAATATGAAAAGGAAAATGAGTTTCTCTTTGAAAAAGCATTATACGATTTTTACTATCATGCGGGCGTCGTTTTGGACTCGGTTGGTCGACTAATATTTATTATTTTAATAAAGGACGCGACGACAAGAAAGAAAAATAAAAAACCTAAATCCGGCCCTTATCGACACTGGGTAGACTGGGGCAAAGTAATTGGAGAAATAAAAAGCAAAAATAAAAAAGGCTTTGCAAAATTATATTCAAATAAGCAGACAAAAGAAATAATTAACATCCGAAATAATTATACGCACAATTGGGGAATTGTTAAAGGGAAAAATCTTAATACTGATGAATATTTTTGGCCATTGGCGGTGAGGACAAAACGAAATTATAAATGGCCCTGGGGACAAGACAGCAAAACCTATACAGGCGACTATAAAACTAACGTTCGTATTGTGACAATGCTTCAGACAGACTTTCAACACATCGAAAATGAATTCAATGTAATTTTTCAAAAATTAATTATTCTGCTTGGACGTTTTGAAAAAGAACATAACGTGACCTTAATATAAAAAACTGGCACTAACAGCAACCAAGCGTAATTTTTGGCGTGTTAACGCTCAAATGCATAACTTGAACAAGCAAAAAACTAACGCCTGCTTGGACCACACCCTTGGTTTTTACGGCAATTTTTTGTATTTTCGTTTATTCAAAATTACTGCCATGACCACAACCGATTTAAAAAAACAAGTTGATAATTACCTTCCCCTACTCTCAGCTAAACAGCAGACTTTGATTCTTGAAATGATCAAGAGTTTCTTAAACGTTGATAAAGACACTAAGCGAATCACTCGTAAACAATATAACAAAGAAATAAGTGAGGCCGTTGCTCGAATTGAAAAAGGCAATTCTGTTTCTCACAAAGACGCGCTTAAGGAATTATCTAAATGGTAAAACCAATTTCTGTAAAAATAATTTGGGACAGGAAAGCTCTTGACCATTTTAAAGATATCCTGACTTATCTCGAAAAACAAAGTGATCAAGCTCCTAAAATTGTCAAAACTGCTATTATTTCTCGGCTTGACCTTATTAAAACAAACCCTCTAATTTGCGAGTTGGACAAATTAAAAGACTCTCCAAAAAAAGACTTTAGAGCATTCGTAGTTTTAAACTACAGAGTTACGTATCAAATTAAATCGGACTTAAAAGAAATTCGAATTTTAAGAATTCGACATACAAGTAGAGAACCACTTGGTTATTAAACTAGACAGTGTTGTTAAAAAGAAAAACATTTTCAAATTTAAAATTCAATACTTTAACAAATAGTTTAAAACATGCCAACTACATTCACCCTTAAAACACAAACAGAAAAAAACTGGGAAAGCGGAACTGTTTCTATTAACGAGTATATATTCGACCCTCAAAATAATATTGATATAGTACTTAGAGATTTTTTTACTGAAGAGAATTTTAAACTCGCTGATTTTAATAAAGCTCTTCGTGATAAGTCTGGTGATGATTTTCTTGGGCATGCCTTTAATTTGCATTTACTGGAGCCTGATGACTTTAAAAAAAGGTCATTAAATGATCTGACTGCATTTATGAAAAAATTAAGCGGCGAAGGAATAAAAACAGAAGCGTTTCAACCTGAAATAAAATATATTACCAATCTTTTAGCGACTGCCGGAACAACTGAGTTTTATATTATTTCTGCCAATATGTTTGACCTCGCGCATCCCAAAAATAAGAACGGGGCTTTTTATACTTACTATCACCTTGTAATTTGGTTTAATAGCAAAGAATCTAAAATTACCGTTTGCCAGATCGCTATGGAATAGCTTATACACTACGGACAAATTGCATTTCCAAAAATAGTAAGACAAAAAGATACTCTACCAAAAAATGACAGGAAGAAGTAAGTATTACTTATTTTCCTCTCGCGGCTTGCAGCCACCCTCTCCAGAGAGGGATATTTTGTGTGCTTCCGCGTTAGCACACAAAGTTTCCTCCTTCGGAGGAGGTGTCGCGAAAGCGACGGAGGAGGAAATAGCTTTTTATCCTACGTATTTAATCGTAGGCTTACGTTAATTTGAAGGTTTATTAACCATAAAATCCTTTATTTATTGTATATTTGTATCTAACAACTTCCACAATGGAAGATCAAACCCCTTAAAAACACCAATGGCTAAATCACAAGAAACATACAGCAAAAAAGAAAAAGAGAGTAAAAAATTAAAGAAGAGACAAGAGAAAGAAGAAAAAAAAGCCGAACGAAAAGCCGGTGGTAAAAAAAGTTTTGAGGACATGATCGCCTACGTGGATGAATTTGGAAATTTAACCGATACACCGCCGGATCCAAAAAAGAAAAAAGAATTAAATCTTGAAGATATTCAATTAGGTGCTAAAATAGAAGCAGCAATTGATCCCGCCGACCTTATCAGGAGAGGCAACATCAGTTTTTTTAACGAAGAAAAAGGTTACGGTTTTATCCGCGACGAAAAATCACAGGAAAGTGTTTTCTTTCACGTTAATGGTTTATTAGGCCAGGTAAAAGAAAAAGACAAAGTAACTTTTGAAACAGAAATGGGTCAAAAAGGCTTGAATGCTATTAAAGTAACTCCGGTGATTTAAGTTTTTTGATCTTCAATCAAAAAGATTACTTTTCATTATATTTTATTTTTTTGTTTATAGTGAAATGCATTTAATTTCAAAGGCAGGAATTTTAATAAGTAATAAATTATGGAAGCATTAAAAGAACTTGAGTTCATTGATAAGATCGAAGATAATTTCCCGATCGAAAATTACTTACACAGCGTTAAATTAATTGACGAAGCAATTTCTATCTCTCCAAACTCTGTGTTTGCGGTTATTGAAGAGATCTGCAAAAATGCAACAACAGATGTTGTTCATGAAGAAACACTTGTTAATCTTTTAAAACACATTGATAAGAAATTTGAGCACCCTCTTAGAAAATTACTTCTTGAAACTGCACAAAATGTAATCCTGGAAGAAGAAATGACCATGGAGGAAACCATTGCCAATATGGAGCTGGTAAGAAAATACCCCGGACAGTACGCTGCTTTAAGTGTTATTTATTTTTCGGTAGAAGACGTAGATGGAAAATTAGAGAAGCTTTGGGATGACATTACAACAGAATGGAATGACGGAGAATCTTTATTTGATGAGGATGAAGAAGAAGAAGAAGAAGCAGAGAATAATGATTAAATAAACTGTCATGTTGAGCGGAGTCGAAACATTTAACTGAATCTACACTTCGACTCCGCTCAGTGTGACAGTTTATAATAAGTGCGTTGTGAATTCGATTACACTTCGACAAACTCAGTGTGACGTTATAAATTAAAATTAGTTTACCACTTCCCTCCCGAGCCGCCGCCGCCGGAGCTTCCTCCACCGAAACCACCAAAGCCGCCTCCACCGCCGCCGCCAAAACCACCGCCACCAAAGCCACTGCCGCCCCAATACGTACGACCACCACTTGAAAACGTTCTTCCTCCGCCTCCGCCAAAAAAAGCACGCAGAAGAAAAATAATAATAACGATAATAATAATTATAGATGCAGGATTCATTTTTCCCTTACCGGAATAATCTTTTACATTCACTTCCCCTTTTGCCAACTGCATTAAAACAGTAGTACCTTTATCCAAAGCAGTATAGTTTTCACCGTTCTTAAAATACGGGTTCATCTCGGTCTCACGGATCCGTTTTGTGGCAAGGTCAGGAATAGCGCCTTCTAACCCATAACCAATGGCAATAAAAAGATCGTGACTGTTTGGTTTTACAAGAATAACAATGCCATTGTTGGCGCCTTTTTTACCCACACCCCAATCATTAATTACTTTTGTGGCATAATCGGCAGGCTCCAAACCGTTGAGATCATCAAGAATAACAATACAGATTTGGTTAGAGGTTTCACGGCTGAACTGTACCAGCTTATCTTCGAGCTGTTGCGCTTCAGAAGAATTTAAGAATTGAGGGAATTCGTTGGAAAGGTTATTGTAAAGCTTTTGCGGACTTGGTCGATCAGCAACCTGCGAAGAAACAACAGTAGCAAATAAAATAAATATAAAGCCGAGTAGTTTACGCATATCAAAAAGAAATAGTGTTAGTTAATTCATTCGTATCATCACTACTTCTCGGGAAAAATTTGCCAAGCTGTTCACCACATTCAACAATACATCCCGCTAAAGCTTCTGCTTTTTTATTCTCTTTAAATTTACTGATAAGATCATTGACTACTTTTTGCCAGAATTCGTTTCCCAGTTTTTGATGAATCCCTTCATCGCCAATAACAGCAACCTTTCTGCTTAAAGTAGCAATATAAATTAAAACACCATTACGTTCTTTTGTCTGGTGCATTTTTAATTTAGTAAATACTTTTCCGGCACGTGTAATTTCGTTTCCGAAACAAAAATTCTCAATATGCAAACGGATCTCTCCTGACGTTTTTAATTCCGCCTGCGTAATAGCATCGATCAACAATTGTTGTTCGCGTTGATCAAAAAAGTTACGGGCCGTTGGCATATTATTTATGAATTAAGGTATGAATCTACTAATCGCAAATCGCTATTAACTATTCGCTATTAATTAAAATTCTACTTTAGGTGCTTTCTCTGCACCGGCTTCTGCTTCAAAATAAGGCATTTGTCCCATACTTCCGGCAATTAAACTTCCAGGAAAAAACTGAATAGCTTTATTATAATCGCGTGACATTTCATTATACTTCATACGCTCTGTAGAGATACGGTTCTCACAACCTTCCAATGTAATACGCAGGTCGGCAAAAGCAGCGTTTGATTTTAAGTTAGGGTAATTCTCAGTCACCATTAATAAACGTGATAATGCACCACTTAATTCGCCTTGCGCTGCTTTATATTTTTGAATATTGTTCTCATCCAGTTTATCAGGATCGATGGTCATTTGTGTTGCTTTAGCACGGGCAGAAACTACAGCTTCTAAAGTGCTTTTTTCAAAATTAGCTTCTCCTTTAACGGTTGCAACTATGTTTGGTACCAGGTCTGAACGACGTTGGTACTGACTCTCTACTTGTTGCCATTGCGCTTTCGCATCTTCATGTAAGGCAACAAAACCGTTACGTTTATTGCAGGCCCAAACGCCACCAAATAAAACGATTACTCCAAAAACTAAAACTGTGATCAATCCTTTGCTCATAATATATAAATTTTAATATGTAAAGATAAAAGTAAAATCGTTGGCTAAACCAACCACTTAACATAATTTTTATGTCGTTTACCGACAATACAACCAGTATTTACCGACTATTTTAATGAAAATAACTCCAATTGTATTTTTAAGGGCTTTTTTATACCTTAACTACATTAATTAAGATAGTTCGATGAAAAAATCTTCCAACAACAATTTTGAGCAAATTGCTATTAAAGAATTAAAGCAGATCCCGGGTGTTGGGATCTCTATTGCAAATGACCTTGTAAATATTGGTATTACTTCCATTCAACAACTTAAAGGTAAAGATCCATACAAGTTATATGATCAATCAAATAAATTTGCCGGCGTTGTTCAGGACCGTTGTCTATTATATGTTTTTAAAGGTGCTGTTTACTTTGCCGAAACACCAATAACACAAAGAGATCCTGAAAAATTAAAATGGTGGTACTGGCAAGATACTATTAAGATCAAAAAATCTAAACGTTAAGCCTTCTTTTACTTCATACCTTATTATTTCTTATTTACTGCAGTTATTAACCGCCCAAAGGTTTATAACTATCCCTATAAAAAAACGAACCTTTTAAAATTGGTAACGTACAAGAAGATAACTCTAAACCTAAACATACCCAATACCCTACTCTAACCAAAGATTAGAAAGGGCTGGTAAAAAACTGAAAGGTCGCTTAATCAATCCAATTTATTAAAAATTTAAACTAATTAAAAAATGAAAAATTTCACACACTTAAAACTAATTCGTTATGAAAACAAATCTCTACCTTCCAACATTGTTGGCAGTTATCATTCAGGTAATGGTACAAGGCCAAACAGCAGACAACCAAATTCATCAAATTAGAAAAACGCTTATCAGCACCGAAACATCTATTGTAAACGTATCTTACAATATAAAATCAAATGCGGTAGCTTTAGCCGACCTGCTTAAACAAGCAAAAGAACTCAGCACTACCATGCAGGCATTTAGGAATGCCGCTAAAACAAAATCAGGCGACGAAAAAAGAGAATTAACCACCGAAGCAACTTTCTTCGAAAAACAATTTGTGATCAAACAAATTGAGATCTCAGAATTACTGGCACAAGACACCTACCAAAAGCTGTATCAAAACAGGAACTACATTGGCCTATTAATGAAAAGCATTAAAGACGATGAGTATACAACCAATTTGGCTACTACTTTAAATTCAGACGCGGAAAAATCAATTCGTATGGCTAAAGAAATGCGTGAAGAAGCCAATGCACAACCAAACAATGTTTCCAAATTAGGCAACATGACCAATGCAGAAGATGAAGAAGTACTTGCACTTAATAAACAACAACAAGTATTTGATATCATTGAAAGAGTAAATCCAAGAGTTACAGCACGTTAATATTTTCGTGATAGAACACAGAAGAAACAGTTCAAACAGGTTAACAAAGATCTTTTAATTTGTGAAAATCCTAAAATCTGCTTCATCTGTGTTCCATCATTTTGAACTCTTATTTCTTTTATTTAGATTTAGGTAAAAAAACTAAATACTATGAAAAAAACAATAAGATCTTTTTTTGCGATCGCGGCTTTTACATTAATTTCTTCGGTTGCCTCTGCGCAGTACAAAATGGATAGCGACGGAAGAACGCTTCGTAACTCAAGCAATTCTTCTGTTGGAAGTATTGATAGCGATGGAAAAACCATTCGTAATTCGAGCAACAGCTCTATAGGAAGTGTAGACAGTGATGGAAAAACCATTCGCAACTCAAGTAATTCTTCTGTTTTAAAAGTAGATGGAAATGATATCCGCAATTCAAGTAATAGCACTATTGCTAAAATGAGTGATGTAACCAGCGCTATACAAGGTGCAAAATCCGAAGCTGTTTATGTAGCACTTTGGTGGTTTATTGTAAAAGGAAATAAATAATAGTATTCTATGTCACGCTGAGCGGAGTCGAAGCGTATATTTTGCCACAGATTACACCGATGTCACAGATTTTTTATTTTCTAAAATTACTCTGTGTTAATCTGCGAGATCTGTGGCTTTTTTATTATAAGATTAAGTCCTCTTTTTCTTATTATACATTTCTTTTAAGCGACGGATCTTTTCCTGGCTACGTTTACCGCCTAGCTGTTCTTTTTTATTCTTCGCTTTCTTTTCGTGAAAAGCACCTCCACCTTCTACAGTAACTTTTTTCTGCTTCGCTAAGTTCTTATCGCGCGTTACAGGTATTTCATCTTTGGTTAATTCTTCGTTTATTTCTACGCCCGAAGGAAGTTTAAGCATAGGAATTTTTTTATTCATCAGGGTTTCGATCGCAGCTTGTAAAGGTTTTTCCGCATCAGTAATGAAACTCATAGCAACGCCGGCTTTATCTGCCCTACCCGTTCTTCCTATCCTGTGAATATAAGCGCTTGCCTCTTTAGGAATATCAAAATTAACCACGTGAGTAACGTTTGAGATATCTAATCCGCGGGCAATAATATCTGTGGCGATCAATAAACGGTGTACGCCTTCGTCAAAATATTTTACTGCAGAAAAACGTTGTGGTTGTGATTTGTTTGAGTGAATAACGCCAATTTCAGTTGGAAACATTGGCTCTATCAATTCATAAATATCATCGGCGATCTTTTTATTTTTTACAAACAAGAGTACTTTACTAAAGCCTTTTTCGTGTTTGATCAGCCATTCCAACAAATTTATTTTAGTATAAAAGTTTGGAACAAAATAAGCATGCTGAATAATTTTTTCAAGCGGTGTACCACGTGAAATAAGTTCAACGTATTGCGGTGTACTAAAATATTTTGAGATCATTAACTCAACATCTTCGTTCAAAGTGGCTGAAAACAAAATGTTCTGGCGCTTTGGAGGAAGTGAATCCAATATCTGCGTTAACTGTGCCCTAAAGCCCAGGTTAAGCATTTC
>JBDSFC010000335.1:0-5992 GCA_039919745.1 Bacteroidia bacterium
ACTAAAGAAGAATTACTAGAGACAGATGAGGTAGGAGAGGTAATAGCTGAAAGCATTGCGGATTATTTTTCAGACGAAAGAAATAAAAATATTATTGAACGTTTAAAAACAGCCGGTTTAAATTTTGAATTAAGCGAAGAGCAACAACAGGCAGGTAGCGATAAATTAAAAGGACTTTCGTTTGTAATAAGCGGTGTATTTAATAAACATAGCCGTGATCAGTTAAAAGAGATGATCGAATTCCATGGTGGAAAGAATGTAGGCTCTATAAGTGCTAAAACTTCTTATTTATTAGCCGGTGATAATATGGGACCTGAAAAACTTAAGAAAGCAGAAAAATTAAACATTAAAATTATTAGTGAAGATGATTTTGAAGCTATGCTTGCAAAATAATTCTCTATTGTAATAAAGGTTGTTTCGCTGTTTCCGGTTGAAGTTCTTCTTGTGGGATAATAGCGTACATTCTGGCAATAAATTCTTTTGATAACGCTTCCTGCCTAAATTGTTGCGAGAGACCCGTAATATTTTTTAAAACCCATTTGGCTTGTTCTATTTCGCGGGCATAGGCTAGTCTTCGTTTTGAATTCTGAGAATTATAAACTTTAAGATCTCCTTCATAAATATCAAACAATTGTTTTGAAAGTTTATTGGCTTTGCCTGTTTCTCCCAACTGGAAATAACCTGCGCAGATATTATAAATGCTCATATCAAAGGGCACATTTTCGTCCGGCATTTTTTGTAAACATTTGTCCAAGATCTCTTTTGCTTTTTTTGTTTCACCTTTATTTATTAAAGCAGCAGCTAAAACTCCCATATTCATGCGTAAAAAACTGGCTGAACGAAGACAATTCTCATCAAGGTTAACACCTTTCATATCCATGCCGCCCCATAAATATTTTGTCATTACATTATTGTACATGATATCTGTATTTACCCTGCCGCCTTGCGCTTCTTCCATTTCATTTTGTTTTATGGGAACAAAACGGTACGTTAATCCTTCCAATTGTAAATATTTTCTCAAGCCAACACAGGTTTCATCAGCCTGTGATGTAAAATAAATTGGTCGCTCCCAATTATTATTTGCTATAAGATCTAATACCATAAGATCGCTTTTCATTATAAAATTTCTGTTACCAAGATCCCAGGTTATTTTTTTTTCTACACGCTGCGTGTCTTCGGTATTCACTACTTTATTTTTGATCACAGCTTCTGTGTCAATATTTAAATAAAAATTCTTTGATGGTAAAATATCCAACACTTCGCGACCATTGTCTATTTTGGTTGTAGGGTCATCACTGGTAACGTATGTTAATGCATCTTTTAAATTTACAGGTGTAGAATTCCTAGCGTCGATCCAGGCCGCTTCCAATTTATTAGCTTCGAGTTTGTCTTCAGAAATTGTAAAGGGAACCGGCTTACTTAAATAGGCAGCGCGCCTTGCCTGTTTAATATACCAATCTGTATTTAGCAAACTTAAACAGATCACGCGTACATCTGTTCTTATATTTTCTACTTCCTGTGCATACCATAAAGGAAATGTATCATTATCACCATTAGTAAATAAAATGGCATTTGGCGCACAGCTTTGCAAATAGTCAATAGCGCTATCGCGTGACAAACTTCTTAGTGCACGGTTATGATCATTCCAACCTTCTTTTGCCATAATGCCCGGAACAACTAAACATAAAAGTGTGGAAGCAAAAACAAGTTTTGCCGCTTTTATTTTTTTAATAAACAAGTCATGTAAATATAAAACGCCAAAACCTATCCAGATCGTAAAAGCATAAAAGCTGCCAACGTAGGCGTAATCACGTTCCCTGACCTGGTAGGGCGACTGGTTCAGGTAAATGATGATGGCCATACCAGTTACTAAAAACAAACATAATACGATCCAGGCATCTTGTTTTTTTCTTCTAAAATGAAAGATCATTCCAAGCAACCCTAAAATAAATGGTAAGGCGTAAAAATGGTTATTTGCAAAATTGTTTTTATCGCGATGAATAACCTTTGATGTATCTGTATCCAGTTTCATATCATCAATGGCTTTTATTCCCGTTATCCAATTGCCTTCCATATTATTTCCTGTCATTCCCTGTACATCGTTTTGACGTCCAACAAAATTCCAATAAAAATAACGCAGGTACATATAATTTACCTGGTAACTTAAAAAATAAATTAAGTTAGAGGTCATGGTTGGAATTTCAACTGTCTCAGGTTCGCCATTCCTGTTCTCAATAGTTTTTGTTTTATGATTTTGCCCTACATTACCCCAATACTTGTAACCTGCTACATGACTTGATTGTACACTGCTATACATCCTTGGAAAAATGGTGCAAAAATCTTTTTCGTATTTAGGGATAAAGTTTTTTCTTGAATCTACAATTTTATAATTATTGTGTAGTTTATCTTTCGCGTAAACAGGATCGCCATTTCCATATTCATTTTTTGATAAGGCTGGCGCGTTATAATAATGGCCATACAAAAGCGGTGCTTCGCCGTATTGTTCGCGTAATAAATAGGAAACCATGTTCGGCGCATTCTCTACATCATTTTCATCCATTGGGGTATTTGCCTGCGAACGAATAACCAAAATAAAAAAAGAAGAATAGCCGATCAATAAAGTAGCAAAACTTAAAAATATTGCATGAAGCGTAACCGTTCTTGTTTTAAATTTATGAATGGCATATAAGATTCCCCCCAACATGATCAAACGCGTGAACATGCCACTACTATTGGGTGCTGCAATAATTGCCAGGCCAGAGAAAATGATGACAGAATAGAAACCGATCTTATAATTTTTTTCTTTTTTATTATAGGTATAAAGAATTAAAAAACTTAAAGCGATAATTAATAATAAAAAATAAATAAAGGTGCCGGAACTAAAGCCAAAATTAAATTTATTAGTAAAAAACACTTCGTAATCACTCACAAATTTTACAATTTTTGGAATGAGGAAATTTTGAACAAACACTAATACGAATAAGGATGAAAACCCGGCTACAAAAAAACCTTTCCTGCTGAAGCTGTACTTTTTGAAATAAATAATAAAGCAGATAGCCGGAATGGTTAATAAACTCAATAAATGCACGCCAATGGAAACTCCAATTAAAAAACTGATCAAAATAAGCCATCGCAGCGCGCTTGTCGGATCTATACTATCTTCTTCATCCCATTTTAAAATAGCCCAAAAAACCAACGCGGTAAAAAAAGAAGAGCTCGCATATACTTCGCCTTCCACCGCATTGAACCAAAACGTATCAGAAAAAGTACAGGCTAAGCTTCCAACAACACCGGCACCAATAATTGCTATTTGATAAGATAGTGATAGATCGCCTGCTTTTTTGCCATATACTTTTGTTGCCAAACGCGTGATGGTCCAGAATAAAAAAAGAATGGCAAATGAACTGGCAAAAGCACTCATTATATTTATCATCAGAGCTGCCTTTGCTGGATCGGTGCCACCAAAAAGCGTAAACACCCTGCCCATTAGCATAAAAAATGGTGCCCCTGGCGGGTGGCCAACTTCTAAACGGTAAGCGCAGGCAATGTATTCACCGCAATCCCAAAAACTGGCGGTTCGTTCAATAGTAATACAATAAACAATTGTTGCAATTACCCACACCAGCCAGCCACTGAGGTTATTTAATTTTTTAAAACTGATCATCAGAATACACCTTTTAAAGGCTATTCCGGTTTAAAAGTAAAAGTTCGACAAATTATGAGATTTTTATAAATTATTTCGAAAAACGTAGGTATTGTCCTGTACGTGAGTGTATTTTATCGAGTCTGTGTAGTTAAAATAATCCGTCGCATACAACTGGCTATTCTTTGTTTCATTTTTTTGAGAAGTGTATGTGAAAATAGCTAAGACTACGATACAAAAAGAAAGCCCGGCCTGGTAGATCCTTGTTTGTGAATGGATGATCCAATCAGGTAAAGTGAACATTTTTTTGAGATTATTCCAGAATATGGAATTTTTAGTATTACTTTCTGATATTTGCTCTATGGTACAGTACTTAATAATATTAGTTAGAATAAGTGAAGATGTATTGGTATACTCTGCTATTTTTTGAATACGTTTGTTAAGATCTTCATTTATTTCCGGGGCTTTGCATAATCCTAATTTGTAATAATCCTCTAATGAACAATTTAATAACGCGATCATATCTTCCTGTGTTCTGTTTTCTTTAAGAGCCACTTCGTTTAAATAAAAAGCCATAAAAGCCCTGTCACCAGAGAGTTTATTAAATGTATTTTCAAATAGCCCGAGCTTATTCATTGCTTCTTAATTTTCTTCGTATCACTTTATCAATTCTATCTTTCTGCCTTTTGATCTCTGATCTTTGCTCTTCTTCATTTAAATTATCTATTTCAAGTATTTTAATATATTCCGAACTCTTTCTCTCTCCGGATAGCATCAAATGCGCCACCTGGATATCTTTTTCGTTACTAAATAGTTCTTTTAGTTTTTCTTCTAAAATTTTAGTAGCTTCTTTATTTAGTAAATAGTCTTCGGGGTTTAACGCTTCATTTTCTATATTACTATTCCCGTTTTCTTCTTCAAGTTCGACAGATCTGTCGAATTTTTTATTTTTACGTTTTAACTTTTCCCATTCGTTCTTCAGATCGCCTTCAGCGTCCATTAACAGGAATTTTTCAAGCGTTTGTTTGAGAGGATCGTAACGGGTAGGATCTTTAAAATATTTAAGGAAAGTATCTGTAACAACATCTATTATTAAGGTTTCCTCCTCTTGGGCAATAATTTTGTTAAATGCCTGTACTTTTTTATAAATAAGCTCGTAATATTCATCGCAGAATTTGGCAAAAGCAAGATCATCTTTGGCTAATATTAAGATGTGAATCTCTTTTTCTTTATCTGTTGCCTGCGCCATTGCTTTACTTTCGGGAATTATGGTAGGGTGAGAACAGTGTTTGTTAATGTCAAATATAAATTAATATATCAATTTATGAATTGGCTGAAAAAAAACTTAACTAAAATTGGGTAATTGATGTTTTAGTTAAATAGTGAAAGAACGGTTAATATTTTGGCTTTTGAAAAAAAGAAGAAATGTGTATATTTATAAATAGTGAATAAGACAATTTAGGGAATTTGAAAAATGATGATGTAATATTTCTTGTCGCGGATGATGATCCGGATGAACATTATTTGATCCATAATGCTATTCATAAGGTTAATGAATACGCTGAGATACATTCTGTTTTTACGGGTTTTCAATTATTCGAATTTTTATTTAATAAAGGGATGTATGAGAATCAGGATGTATCAATGCCTGATGTAATTCTTTTAGATATTAATATGCCGATCTTAAATGGTTTTGAAATACTTAAAACTATAAAAGAAACCCCGCAATTAAACAATATCATTATTTATATATTAACTACAAGTAATAGAGAAGAGGATAGGATAAAAGCCTTGGGCCTTGGGGCTAATGGCTATTATATTAAACCAAATGATTTTAATGACCTTAAAACTATAATAAGCGAGATCTATTCTGGAATAAAAAATTGATAGGTTTATAAAAACAATTTAAGATCTACTTTCTCTTTTATTTCTTCTTTAAAAAAGATCATTCCAAAATAAAAGGTGTCAATGCTCAGGGTAACAGAAGAATGTTTTTTTATTTCTTCCCATGCCTTTGTCATGTCGGGACTCCAATAAATATCATCAAAAATAAAAACCGAAGAGTTGTTTTTTTTAGAAAGCGCTAAATTAAAATAATTTATAGTTGCCTGATAAGTATGATTTCCGTCTACATACAAAAGATCCACATAATTTAGTTTATTAAGAATAGCGGGCAGGGCCTCATCAAAGGTTGAATGGACAAATTCAATATTTTTGACCTTATTTTTTTTAGCGAGTGTACTTGCAAAATTTACCAGGTTCTTGCTTCCTTCAATAGTAATTACTTTGCCATTTTTATTGGCCTGGGCTAAATATAATGTGTTTAGGCCAATAGAAGTACCAAGCTCT
>JBDSFC010000358.1:0-7781 GCA_039919745.1 Bacteroidia bacterium
AATATTAGTTTTTTGAATGAGGCCATTAATGAAAAAAATATTTCTGCACCTAATGATGTATTGAACCACGTTCGTAAACGTTTGTTGGAAAATATGGATGGGGGCCGTGATGGTATGGACGCAGCAATTATTAAGATCTCTTTAAAAGATCCATTAAAAATAGAATATGCCGCGGCCAATAACGCGCCTATATTAATTCGTAATGGAGAAATAATAGAATTATCAAAAGATAAAATGCCGGTTGGTAAAGGAGAGACGAATAATGATTTTGCTCTTTACAAAACCGAATTACAAAAAGGTGATAGTTTTTATTTATATACAGATGGTTTTGCCGATCAGTTTGGCGGACCAAAAGGAAAGAAATTCAAATATAAACAGCTCAATCAATTATTACTTGAAAACTGCAATTCATCAGTTGAAAAACAAAAAGAAGTTTTGGATCGCACCATCGAAAAATGGAGAGGTAATTTAGAGCAGGTAGACGATGTTTGCGTAATTGGAATAAAAATATGAAAAGCGCAAACAAGTTAGTTTATCCTGAGCGGAGTCGAAGGAATGTTTGCGTAATTGGAATAAAAATATGAAAAGCGCAAACGAGTCAGTTTATCCTGAGCATTTCGACTTAGCTCAATATAAACTTTGTTGAAGGAATGTTTGCGTAATTTGAATGAAAATTTAATGAGAAAAATTCTAATAACGATTATAATTTTTAGTTCATCTTTTTCTTTTGCCCAAAGGAGAATTCTCGATAGTATTAAACAACAAGTAAAAATTCACAAAGATCTTGATACTGCCCGCGCATTTTATTTAAATGAACTGGCATGGCAATATTTGGATTATTCTATTGATAGTACTGAAATGTATTACAGTGAGGCCTTAATTTTATCTGAACGATTAAATTACATTAGTGGCATAATTACTGCAAAAAACACAAAAGGCCTTACACTTCGAATAAGTAATAAATTTGAAGAGGCTATAAAAGTTGCAGAAGAAGTTATTGCGCTTAGAAAAAAGTATGGACCCGAAGCTAAGTTAACAGGGGCTTATACAAATTTAGGTTCGATCTATATCCTGAGGGCTGAATATGCAAAAGCGTTAAAGTATTTAAATAAAGGTTTAGAAAATGCACAAAAGTGGAAGCAGATCGAAAACCAAATTTTAATATTAAGCAACATTGCTATCGTATATAATTATAATGATCTAAATGATTTGGCTTTAGAAACATTTCAAAAAGCAGTTGCAATAAATAAAAAATTTAACTCTGTTTCACGCGACGAACAACAAGCACAACTCTATGCTAATATTGCGGCAATATATAGTAAAAGAGGACTAAATGCTGAATCGTATAAATATTTAAAATTTTCTTACGATTTTTATAAAAAAGAAAATAATACCAGGCAAAACAGTGTAGTTGTTTTTAATATGGCAGGAACAACCATAAATCTGGAGGATCAAAAAGCCGCAGAGTTTTACATAAAAGAAATGGAAGATATAAGTAAACAACTTAATGAAGCAGAATACACAGCAAGTCTTCATATGGTAAAAGCAAATTATCTTAGGTGGCAAAAAAAGTTTGCGCAGGCATCAACTGAAGTTGATAAAGGCCTGGCAATTGTTGATACAATCAACAGTCTTAGATATTATGGCGTCTTACTTGGGCAAAAAGCAGAATGTTATGAAAAATTACAGAACTATAAAATGGCTATCGCACTATGTGAAAAGGCATTGGTTGTTTCCCGTAAGGCTGGCGACAAATCAGAAATAACTAGCATTTATAAAGGTTTTTCAGAAGCCTATAAAGGAATGAATGATTATAAAAAAGCCTTTGAATACCAGGAAAAAGCTACCGAATTGCACGACTCGATCCTTAATGAAAATTTTGACACGCAAATGGCAACGTTAAGTTCATATAATCAATTGGATAAAAAAGAAAGAGAACTGGCATTGTCAAATAGCGAGAATGAAAAAGTGTCTATTGAAAATAAACGTCAAACATCTCTTTTAATTGCCGGTAGTATTGTTGGTTTATTAGTTTTTGTATTACTCATATTTAGTTTACGAGCTTATAGGGTAAAGCAAAAGGATAATGTTTTGTTAAACGATCAAAAAGAAGAGATAGAACATCAAAAAGACCTGGTTGATGAAAAGCAAAAAGAAATTGTTGATTCAATAAATTATGCACTTCAGATCCAGAAAACATTAATTGCCAATCATGAATTAGTAAACGAAACAGTTCCGGATAGCTTTGTCTTTTTTAAACCAAAGGATATTGTAAGTGGTGATTTTTATTGGGCTACAAAAAAAGATAAACGCTTTTACCTTGCCGTATGCGACAGCACAGGGCACGGTGTGCCGGGCGCTTTTATGAGCTTATTAAATATTAATTATTTGAATGAGGCTATTAAAGAAAAAGGGCTCGTAAAACCAAGTGAAGTTTTTGACCATGTGCGCAAACGTTTAATAGAAACTATTTCGCAAAATGGTCGGCGTGACGGTATGGATGGTATTCTTATTTGTATGGAAGAAAATAACAATACAATTACATATGCTGCCGCAAATAATAAACCCATATTAATATCCGAAAACAAACTGGTTGAACTAAAATGTGATAAGATGCCGGTTGGTATAGGAGAAAAAGCACTACCATTTTCCGATTTTTCATTTGAAGGAAAAAAAGGCGATATGCTTTATTTATATACCGACGGTTTTCCTGATCAATTTGGCGGACCAAAAGGCAAAAAATTTAAATACAAACAATTAGAAGAACTTCTTTTAGAAAATAATAACTTAGATGTGTATAAACAAGAAGTTGTATTAAAACAAAAATTTGAAAATTGGATCGGTCCACTGGAACAGGTAGATGATGTTTGTGTTTTGGGAATTCGTTTGTACACAAAAGAATCTGTATACCCAGGTTCTGAAGCAATGTTAGAATCAGAAAAAAATATAACACTTAACAAAAATGTATAGAATAAAACATTTACTGCTTTTTTTTGCATTATGTTCCGGTATAATTAACGGACAAACATCAGAAAAGATAGAGGCATTTAAAAAAGAATTAGCAGGCGATCTGCATGATACTACCCGTGTAATAAAACTGGGAATGCTTGCAAAAGAGCTTAAAGCGCAGGGCAATCCTAAACAAGCGATTGAGTGGCTTCAAAAAGCTTCAGATATCGCCTTTAAAATAGAATTCAAAAAAATGTATTGGAATATTTACAACCTTTTTGGAGGCTCTTATTTTGATCTTTCTGATTTTCCAAAAGCAATGGAGTATCACAAAAAGGCAGTACAAATTGCTATTGAATTAAATAATAAAGGCGCTCTTGCATCATCCTATAATAATATTGGCGTTGTTTATTATGGGCTTTCAGACTATCCTAAAACAATTGAATACTTGCAAAAAGGGTTAAAGATACAGGAAGAATTAGGCAATAAAAGAATGATTGCAGCAGGTATCGGTAACATTGCTGTTATTTATTCTTCATTAAAGGAAGACAGTCTCTCAATGGTTTTTCAGCAAAAGAGTTACGATATGCATAAAGAGATGAATAACCGGGAAGACATGATAAATGCATTAAACAACCTGGGAAATCTTACAAGAAAAAAGAAACAGTTCGAAAAGGCGTTAAAATTTTATGAAGAGGCTTTAAAAATTGCAAACGAACTTGGAAATAAAGGAGGGGTATTCAGAACTTATGCAAACATTGGAAGTATTTATCTTGATAAAGGTATGATGCATGAAGCGCTTGACATGTACCTTAAAAGCAAAAAAATAATTGAAGAAATAGACGATAAAAGATCAAAAGCTGCGGTTGATGTTTATATCGGAGATCTGTATAAAAAACTTAACAAAAATACGGAGGCAATAACCTATTTTGAAGAAGCGCTCGAAATTGCAAAGGGCGTTACCGATATTGATTCTCAAAAAGGTGCAGCTGCGGGCTTATATGAAACCTATAAAGCAAAAAAAGAGTATGAAAAGGCTTTAAGTTATTATGAAATTGCACGCAATCTTAATGATAGTATTTTTAATTCATCCAAGAATGAAACTTTAAATACTTTAAAAACACAATATGCATTAGACAGGCAGGAAAATGATCTTAAAGCAAAAGCCGAAGCCGAGCTTCAAAAACAAGAAGAAGAAAAAGCAAGACAGCGAACAATTATTTACATTGCTATTGGTGTGCTTTTATTAGTTCTGATATTCTCATATACATTGTTGCAAAGATTCAGGCTTACCAAAAAACAAAACAAAATTATTGAGCAGCAAAAACTGATCGTAGAGCAAAAAAATAAAGAAATCACAGATAGTATTCATTACGCCAAAAGAATTCAGCAGGCTTTGTTGCCAAGCGAAAAATATGTATCACGCACATTGGATGAATTACAGAACAAAAAGAGTTAAATCTTACTTTATCTCTTTAGTAAAGCAAGATTTAACACTAAAATAACAAATTCCCGGCCTATCTTTGTGTGTGCAAATTAAGCGGCTTATATCTTATGTTTTAATAGTATTTGCAGTGGTTTTTTTAACCGGCTGTTTTATGCTAAACAAATATATTTATACAGATACAGAACTTACCCAACATTATAAGCAAAAAAAATTAAAACCTTGCTATAAAGAAATTTCATTTCTTGGAAAAAAAATGCACTATGCAGTAATGTGCAACAATGATTCTTTGCCATTATTAGTTCTTATACATGGGGCGCCGGGCGCATGGTATGGTTACATGAACTTAATGGACGATACATTGTTGCAACAAAAATATAAACTAGTCGCCATTGATCGTTTAGGATATGGCAAATCTAATTACGGTAAAGCAGAAACATCAACACAAATTCAGGCACTGGCAATAAAAGAAATTATTGATAAAGAAAATGTTTCCGGAAAAAAAACCGTTCTCCTTGGGCGCTCGTATGGCGCGCCAATGGCGGCATGGCTATCTATTCATTATCCGCAACAAATAGATAAATTATTTATGATCTCGCCGGTAATGGATCCAAAGAATGAAAAATTTTATTGGTTCAGTAGCATTGGTAAATGGAAACCTGTTCAATGGATGTTACCAAAAATGTTGAACGTTGCAACTGCAGAAAAATATTCTCATCAACACGAAATGGATCTGATGCTGCCCGAGTGGAAAAAATTATATACACCAACTTTTGTAATTACAGGAGCTAATGATAAAATTGCGGATACCTGTAACTACAGTTTTGCGAAGGCGCACATCAATAATTGTCCATCTGTTTTTTTAAAACTGCAAAACACTGGGCATTTGGTTACATATGAGCAACCGGAACTCATTAGAAATTTATTGCTTCAAAAATTATAATTATCGGGTTCTGATCTTTCCTTTAACAATAAAAGAATTCGGAAACTCTGCCTGGATCTTTTTCCACGATTCAAAAGCTTCGAGCTTAGTTTTAAAATCACCAACAAGAACTACAAAATTTGGTTGTTGATATTCTTCATAGGTATTATAATCAGAAAACTTTGCGCTAAATTTTGAACGGGTGTTTTTGGCAACGTCCCTATCAGCACCAAAATGTATCTTTATACGATAACCATCCACTTCGCTATTGGTTAAACGGTTATATTCCGCTTTTTTATCAATGAGCTGTTTTACCTTTAATTGGGTCTGCGTTTGGTTATTTTGGCCAAAAAAGGCTCCTGACGCTGTGATTATCAGCAAAACCGGTAAAAAAAGTAATTTAAAAGGGCTTTTCATCTATACAAAAGTAAGGTAAAATTAGCTCAAATCTTGCAAAATTTGTTAATTTTACGTTCTATTCTAATTCACTAAAATGGACAAATTTTCATTCGTTGGAACTAGCGACGTAAACGCAATTGAACAGTTGTTTTTACAATATTCGCAGGATCCCAATTCGGTTGATGCCTCATGGCGCGATTTTTTTAAAGGTTTTGAATTTGCTCGCACTTCTTATGATGGAGGAGAGAGCGGCGCTATACCAGAAAATGTAAGCAAAGAATTTAAAGTAATAGGTTTAATAAACGGTTACCGTCAACGTGGTCATTTGTTTACTAAAACAAATCCCGTTCGTCAACGCCGTACGTATGAACCCTCTTTAGCATTAGAGAATTTTGGACTTTCAGATAAAGACGGCGAAGTTGTTTTCCAGGCAGGAAGTGTTATTGGACTTGGTGCGGCAAAATTAAAAGATATTGTTGCCCATTTAGAACAAACCTATTGCCAAAGTATTGGTGTTGAATATTTATACATGCGTGAACCAAAAGTTTTAAAGTGGTTACAAGAGCGTATGGAAAAAAATCGCAACACGCCGGAATTTACAACTGTACAGAAAAAGATCATTCTTAAAAAACTAACACAGGCTGTTGTTTTTGAAAATTATTTACATACAAAATTTGTTGGCCAAAAACGTTTCTCATTAGAAGGAGCAGAAGCCACAATCCCAGCTATCAATGCCTTAATGGAACATGGTGTTAATTTGGGTATTGAAGATTACGTAATTGGAATGGCGCATCGCGGCCGTTTAAATGTACTTACAAACATCATGAACAAAACCTACAAAGATGTTTTTACTGAGTTTGAAGGCAGGCCTAGCGAAGATTCTTTATTTGATGGCGATGTTAAATATCACATGGGTTATTCTTCAGATCAAACAAGTGATGAAGGAAAAAAAGTACACATTAGTTTAACACCAAATCCCTCACATCTTGAAACAGTTGCTCCTGTAGTTGAAGGAATTATTCGCGCAAAAATTGATAATTTACATAAAGGCGATTATTCAAAAGCATGTCCGGTTATTTTACATGGCGACGCTGCGGTTGCAGGCCAGGGTATTGTTTACGAAGTTTTACAAATGAGCCAGCTGGATGGTTATAAAACAGGCGGTACTATTCACTTTGTAATTAATAACCAGGTTGGCTTTACAACTAATTTTATCGACGGCCGTTCTTCAACCTATTGTACAGACGTTGCTAAAGTAGTATTGTGCCCTGTGTTTCACGTGAATGGTGATGATGTGGAAGCCTTATGTTTCATTTCTAAATTGGCAATGGAATTCCGTCAAACATTTCACCGTGATGTATTTATTGATGTATTATGTTACCGTAAATACGGCCATAACGAAGGAGATGAGCCACGTTTTACACAACCATTATTATATAAAGCCATTGCATCGCATCCAAATCCAAAAGACATTTATGTAAAAAAATTAGCGGCAGAAGGATCAGAGTTGGCCGATGAAGCGAAAGAAATTGAAAATCAATTTAAAGCAGAGTTGGATTCTAATTTGGATGAAGCAAAAAAAACAGACAAAGCAAAGATCACTTCTTTCTTAGAAGGAAACTGGAAGGGTGTGAAAATGGCTACTGATAAGGATTTTGAGGAGTCGCCAAAAACGGCGCTTGATGAAAAAATATTTTTAGAATTAGCAAAAGCAACTACTGAACTTCCAAAAGATAAAAAGTTCTTTAATAAAATTCAGAAAGTATTTGACGATAGAAAAGCCATGATCACCAACGATAATTACGATTGGGCCATGGGCGAATTATTGGCTTATGCTTCTTTAATGAAGGAGGGATATCCTGTACGTTTTAGCGGACAGGATGTTGAACGCGGAACTTTTTCTCACCGTCATGCCGTTGTTAAAGTTGAAGATAGCGAAGAAGAATATACGCCGTTAAACAGTATTGATTCAAAAGGAAAATTAAGTATCTATAACTCTTTGTTAAGTGAATATGGTGTTTTAGGTTTTGAATACGGTTACGCGTTTGCCGCACCAAATACATTAAC
>JBDSFC010000359.1:0-3186 GCA_039919745.1 Bacteroidia bacterium
AAGCGCGACATGACATCAGACAAAAAAATAATTACGCTTTTATTAGCTATCTACATGACAAGCTGCGACCCCGGCTTACATGGTGACTTAAAAGTTTTTAATGAATCTAATCAAGATCTGACCGTTAAATATACTTATACAATGACCGGAGACACCATGACAACCACTGTTCAATCAAATTCAAATGAGACGATTAAAATTCTAGGTGGTCTAGGCAGTAACAAAACTTTTGACTGTTGCCCCTGCGTTATGAATTCTTTGGAAATTAAATCCTCGCAAGGGAAAATAGAAAAAGATCCTAACATCTCAGACAACTGGTCGATTCCCAATAATAATAAATTAAAAAAATTCGGCGGACAAGATATCAAATGCGAATTTCATGTTACACAAGCCGACCTGTGACTTTAAACTAAATGTAACTGTGTGGCGCTTACTTCTGCTAACAGCGGCTAAGCGCAAGGCGGGCGGAACGGTAGATCGCAAAGCCAATTTATTGTCCGGTCGACACCAGAACTTTTTTGCATTTGGCTTTGCTAATAAACATTTGTACATTTTATAAACATTTCGGCGGTTAGACAAAGGATGTTTCATAAGCGCCCTTGCGCCTAGCCGCGAAACGTTACTCAAAAAAATATCCGCAAAAGTTCAAAATTCCGAACCCTTGCGGATATTCAAATATGATAAAGGACCTTATTTATTAAATCCTATTTTATTTTTTTCAGGTGTACTTTTTCCATTATCCTTGTTAGGATTAGCTACCGGGGCATTCTGAGTTTCTTTTTCAGGTGTTTGATCAGGATTGTTATTTGGTAACTTAGGGTTATTTCCTTCATTCTTTTTTGAAGGTTCGTTGTTTACTCCTGTTTCGTTTTGATCAGGATTATTTGTGATCTTTTCTTTTGGATCATTATTTTGATTTTCCATAATTTTATTTTTTTAGTGATGATAAAGTGAAAATTGTTTTTACTTTTCTTATGCGATGCTCTCGCACATTGCCTTAACCGTGTCGTGCCCTTTTTGTAAAGCTGCGCGTTGCAGGCGAATAACTGTCAATGCTTCTGATGGAATATCTTCTGAATGTTCTAAAACATCATCATAAGTAGCTTTAGCCCTATCTTCTCCAAAATGACAAGATTTTAAAATGGCTTTGCGATCATGATCTGTTACAGCAGACTTAAAGTCCATCCAAACCCTGTATAATTTGCCGGTGTTTTTTGTTTCATCCCGTTCTACAGTTTCTTCTCCTGCGGGAACAAATTTTCTTAATTCTAATGCATAACCTTTACTCTGATTACTAAAATCAGTAAATAAAGATTTAAGATCCGCTTCTTTTGTTTCCTGTGCAGCTGTTTTATAGCCTTCATAACGGTCATTATTAATAATGATAAGATCGTTTATTGCTGTGGCTGTCTTTGTCGTTTCCATAATTTTATTTTTTCTTTGTTAATGATTTTTTTTAATGCTTCGCCATAATTTTACTTTTTGACATATTATATCTTTCAATTATTATACCTTTTTATTTTTCGATCTAAATAGGCCTTGAAACCACTCATTTACAAGCATTTTAAAGCAGGCATTAAAAAAATAACTTATTTTAGAATTTTCACATGTAGATTAGAATCTACAATTTGAGAACATTAAAGTATTTTTTGTAATTTCAATTTGTATGAGCTCACGCAGGAATTTTCTTAAAACAACCGGTTTATTAACAGCTACAGGTTTATTAACGCCATCAATTGCATTGGCACAATTGCCTGTAACAGCAATAACAAAAATAAAACCACCGGCTTTAAAGTCCGGAGATACTGTTGCTATAACATCACCGGCAGGTGCTGTGTGGGACGAAAATCAAATTGAAAGTTTCACTCTTATTTTAAAAAGTTTTGGCTTTAATGTTGTGCAAGGAAAAACGTTGAAAGAAAAATTCGGATATTTTGCCGGTACAGATGATCTGCGCGCAAACGAACTGAATACTTTTTTTGCTGATAAAAAAATAAAAGGCATCTTCTGTATGAAAGGCGGTTGGGGCTGCGCACGGATATTAGATAAATTAGATTTTGAACTGATCAAAAAAAATCCAAAAGTATTAATTGGTTTTTCAGATATCACTGCTTTACTTTTGGCTATCACAGCAAAAACAGGATTAATCACTTTTCATGGCCCGGTTGGTAACTCAGGCTGGAATGATTTTACGAAAACTGTTTTTACAAATGTAACTATGAAAACAAATTCATTTAATTTTCCTGAAAACCCTTTTAGAGAAGATAAGATCGTAACTATAAATACAGGAAAAGCCAGCGGCGAATTAGTTGGAGGGAATTTAACGGTGCTCTCTGCTTTAATTGGTAGCACGTATTTACCAGACTGGAAAAATAAAATTTTATTTTTAGAAGAAGCAAAAGAAGAACCATACAGTATTGATCGTATGTTAACACAATTAAAGTTAAGTGGTGTTTTAGATTCTATTAGTGGTTTTATATTTGGTAAGTGTGCAAAGTGTTTAGCGGAAGAGCCTTTAAAAGCTTTTACGTTTCATGAAGTTATTTTACAACACATTCAGCCTTTAAAGATCCCGGCATTTTATGGTGCTATGATCGGGCATATAGAAAATAAACTCACGGTGCCTTTGGGTGTTCAGGCTACAATGGATGCGGATAAAGGAATTATTTCTTTGGAAGAAAGTAGCGTACAATCATAAAAATTTAGGTTGCTTTTGGGCGTTGCCTTTGGCCCGGGCTGCTACGGGGTTCGCTTCGCTACCGTGCTTCGCACCAAGCCCTTCACATCCCTAACGCAATTAAGAACTGAACGTTAGCGTTCCAAAAGCTATCGGAAGAAATGAAAATCCTTTTTGTTCGTGTCCTCACAAAAAGGATTTTCACTGCAATCGCTCACGCGTGAAGCGAAGCCTAGCGAGGACTTGAAACGAAAAGCCCGGCCGAAGGCAACGCCCAAATAAATTAACTATAAAATGTAATGCAAAAAAAACGCCTCACTAAATTGTAAGGCGTTTTTAATATTTAGTTGAATTTAATTTTACAAATGTATCACTTCTCCATAAGCGGCAGCGGCAGCTTCCATAATGGCTTCGCTCATGGTTGGGTGAGGGTGAACGGTTTTAACGATGTCTAAACCGGTTGTCTCTAATTTGCGGGCAACAACAACTTCGGCTATCATTTCCGTAAC
>JBDSFC010000368.1:0-3562 GCA_039919745.1 Bacteroidia bacterium
TTCTGTATTGCTGGGAACAGGGACAGGTTCTTTTGCACCACATCAAACAACATATTTAGGTGGAAGTCCCCGGGGAATTATTACAGATGATTTTAATATGGATGGCAAACCGGATATTGCATTGACCAATAGCCAAAAAGATAGTGTAACAGTATTATTAAGTACAGGCACTGCTACATTTAGCCTTATAAAAAGTTTTAAGGTTGGGAGTAGTCCGCAATCACTTACCAAGGCAGATTTTGATGGTGATAACGTAACAGATCTTGCCGTTGCAAATACAGGTTCTAATAATATCTCTGTTTTATTGGGAACGGGTACAGGCAGTTTTATACCTGCTGTAAATTTTATGACCGCTAATTCACCGGCATCTTTAATGTGGGGAAATTTTAATGGCGATACTAAAAAAGATCTTGCTGTGTCAAACAGTGGTTCAAATAATGTATCCATATTATTGAATTGTACTGTTTTGGGTATTAAAAAATATGAGATGAATGAAGAACTTTCTCTTTTCCCAAATCCTTGTAATGGTCAGTTTAGCTTTCAACTTAATAAAGAGATCGAAAAAGGTAAAATGATAATCGTTAATTCATTAGGACAACAAGTGAACGAACAAAAAATAATAAATGGCAAGAACGAAATAAACGTTCGCGAACTTACAAAAGGTTTGTACAATTATATGATTTTTGAAAATAACTTTAATATTGCCAATGGTAAATTGATTATAGACTAGTTATTTTTATATTTACTGAATGAACAAAGTTTATATCCAGGATAAAAAGTTTGATAAACTTGACCTTACCGAAAAAGCCATTGATAAAGGAGAATACGAGAATTGCACCTTTACTAATTGTAATTTTTCTAACAGCGATCTTTCTAATTTAAATTTTGCTAATTGCCAATTTGTAAACTGTAACTTAAGTATGGTTAAATTTTCAAAAACGGTTTTACAGGATATTACATTTAAAGACTGTAAATTATTGGGTGTAAATTTTGAACGTTGTAACGAATATCTTACCGCTATTTGTTTTGAGAATTGTGTTCTAAATCTTTCTTCCTTCTATAAACTAAAACTTAAAACCGCAAAGTTTAAAAATTGCAGCTTGCACGAAGTTGATTTTACAGAAACAGATCTCACAATGGCCTTGTTCGAGAACTGTGATCTGAGTGTAGCCACTTTTCTTAGAACCATTCTTGAAAAAGCAGATCTAAGAACTGCACAAAATTATTCTATTGATCCTGAAACGAATCGTATTAAAAAGGCAAAGTTTTCGGCAAACGGCCTTGCCGGCTTGTTGCATAAATATGACATTATAATAGAATAAGCTGCTATATTTGATGATATGAAATGTCTCTCTAAGTTCTTATTTATTGTTTTACTATTCTGCATTTTTACTTCTTGCCAGTTTAGCCGTTTTGTGTTCTACAATTTTGCGGGGATCAAAGACTATAAAATATTTCCTTCAAGGCCATTACAAAGTTCTTCTTCTAAATTTTCGTTTACGGAAACCCCAAGTGGTAAGTATCCAAAAAATATTACAGATAAAAATAATAAGGAAGTTGCTTTTGATGATTTTCTTAAAAAAAATAAAACAGTTGCTTTTTTAATTATCAGGAATGATACCATTCAATACCAAAACTATTTTAAAGGCTATGATCAAAGTTCTATTGTTCCTTCCTTTTCAATGTCTAAATCTATTACATCTATATTAATTGGCTGTGCGATAGATGATGGGCTTATTAAATCAGTGGACGAGCCAATTACCAATTATATTCCGGAATTGAAAAAGAATGGTTTCGAAAAAGTAACCATCAAACATTTGTTGCAAATGACCTCCGGCATGAAATTCAACGAAGGTTATATTAATCCTTTTAGTGATGTTGCGGCTTTTTATTATGGTAAGAATCTTCGGAAAAAAATACCAAAAATTAAAATGGATTACGAACCTGGAACAAAATTTGCCTATAAAAGCGGAAGTACGCAATTGCTTGGTTTTGTTTTAGAACGTGCATTAAAGGATAAAACCATTACAGATTATTTACAACAACGTCTTTGGCAACCACTTGGAATGGAGTTTGATGCCAGTTGGAGTCTTGATCAAAAGAAAAACGGTCTGGAAAAAACTTTTTGTTGTATTAACGCACGCGCAAAAGATTATGCTAAAATTGGCCGGTTGTATCTAAATAAAGGTAATTGGAATGGAAAACAAATAGTTTCAGAAAGTTGGGTAAAAGAGTCTACCAGTTTGGATAAAACAGATGGAAGTCCAGGGTATTACCAGTATCAATGGTGGATCCCATCTAAGAATGGAGATTTTATGGCAGAGGGTATTTTAGGACAATTCATATATGTAAACCCGGCAAAAAATCTTGTAGTTGTGAGACTTGGAAAAAGCAGCGGTAAGGCGAACTGGTGGAAGTTCTTTGTTGATCTTGCGGCAAAATATTGATTTTACTTTATAAAATTACTCGCCAATTCTCTTGCTTCTTTATCACAAGCCACATACTCTTCGTAAGTTGGTGTTTTAATAAAGCTGAATTTCTCCATCGTATTATTTACCACTTCACTCATTTGTAAAAAGCCAATTCTATCTTCTAAAAACGCTTGTACGGCTATCTCATTGGCGGCATTTAATACGCAAGGCATATTACCACCTTTATTTAAAGCATTAAAAGCTAATTGTAAATTACTAAAAGTTTCAAGGTCTGGTTTTTCAAATGTAAGTTGCGGGTAATTTAAAAAATCAAATCGCGGAAAATTATTTTTTATACGTTTTGGATAACCCATCGCATAATGAATAGGTAGTTTCATATCAGGTAATCCCATTTGCGCTTTCATGCTTCCATCTTCAAACTGTACAATGCTATGCACAATACTTTGTGGATGAACGATCACATCAATTTGCGAAGGTTCTAAATGAAATAACCACTTGGCCTCTATAACTTCCAAGCCTTTGTTCATAAGGCTGGCAGAATCTATTGTGATCTTGGCGCCCATTGTCCAGTTAGGATGTTTTAAAGCTTGTGCTTTTGTAACATTCAAAAGATCTTTACGTGTTTTACCTCTAAAGGGCCCGCCGCTGGCAGTTAAATAGATCTTTTCGATCTTATTTTCCCATTCACCGGCAAGACATTGAAAGATGGCAGAATGCTCACTATCTACAGGGTAAATATTTACACCATTTTCTCTTGCTAAGCGTGTTACCAGTTCTCCTGCCACAACCAAAGTTTCTTTATTGGCAAGTGCAATTGGTTTTTTATGATTAATGGCGTTAATGGTTGAAGCAAGGCCTGCATAGCCAACAATACTGGCTAATACAAGATCAATAGTTTCCATTTCCACAATTTGTTCAACAGCTTTTGAGCCTGTGAATACTTTTGTATCGGTAGAAGATAGGGCTGCTTTTACTTTTTGATATTGTGTTTCATCCGCAATAACCACGGCATTGGGATTGAACTCCAGAGCCTGTTTTATTAAAAGATCGGCATTACAGTTAGCAACCAGTACTTCTGCTTCAAAGTGTTGTGGGTTTTCCTTGATCACTTCCAAAGCCTGTGTACCAAT
>JBDSFC010000380.1:0-3077 GCA_039919745.1 Bacteroidia bacterium
GATCTGGTCTAAGCCCGCACCGCCATATTCGGCTGGGATATAAGGACCAAAGGCACCTATTTCAGCTAAACCTTTTATCCATTGTTTTGGAAATTTAGTAGTTTGGCAAGCCTCTTCAACAATAGGCGTTACTTCTTTCTTTACCCACGCGCGCGCGGTTTCTCTTATTAATTTATGTTCATCGCTCAAAAGCTCATCCATTAAATAGTAATCGTGAGCTTGAAAATTATCAGTCGCCATAGTTTTAAAATTGAGGTACAAATTTAATAATTAAACCCAGATTATGTATTGGGAATTCGTTATGAGTATCAAAAGACCAATAAAATATGAACTTTTGCGAATGAGGCATAGCAAGCTCTATGGTGAAAGAGCAAAAGTTGCGAAGTTCCTATATTTTGAAGGGCTTTTGGTACGGAATAGACTTCTAATGCATAAGCTGGGTTAATAGTAAACAAAGCTTTGTTTTTCATTCGAAAAATTCGTATTTTTAAGGGTAAGAAAATTTCTATAAAAAGGCGACTATCATATTTGTTTTGGGCAATTTTAGTATTTAGATTGTCTTCTTTTGGCCAGGATATTCACTTCTCGCAATTTAACGGCTCTTTATTAAACCTAACGCCCGGTTTTACAGGCTTCTTTAATGGTGATTACAGGGTTGGCGCTATATACAGAAGCCAGTGGCAAGCGGTACCAGTACCATATTCTACTTTTAGCATGAATGGGGAGGCACGCATTAAACCTAAACAATTGGTAAAAGATATGGTGGGCGTAGGCCTTGTATTTAATAGCGATAGGGCTGGAGATGCGCGCTACGGTACTACACAGCTTTATGCCAATGGCAGTTATATTTTTTTAGGTAAGCCGGATAGTAGTTTACTTTTTACTATTGGAATGAATTTAGGTTGGTGCCAGGTTGGCTTTGATTATGATAAAATGACCTTCGATAACCAGTATGATGGTGTAAATTACAATAAAACAACCGCTACCGGCGAAAATTTTGACTGGACAAAATATAATTATGCCGATGTAAACATGGGAAGTGGTATACAATACATTTTAAATAATAAACACCGTTTTACTTTAGGTTTGGGCTTTCATCATTTAACTAGTCCCGTAATTACATACCAGGGTAATGCATTGAGCCGCCTGGATTTTAAGATGACAGATTATTTAAGTTATTCAACACCAATTTCTCAGAGGTCAGATGTTATTGTAGAAGCATTGATAACCAAACAGGCAAAAAATTACGAGATCATACCAAACGCTATGATCAAGTATTATATGAACAGGGATGAAAATAAAGCTGTATTAGCAGGGCTGTGTTTGCGCACGAGAGATGCCGTTGTATTTAGAGTAGGTTACACCAATAAAACATTGCAAAGTGGTATTGCCTATGATATAAATACCAGTAAGTTTACAGCCGCTACAAACAGAAGAGGCGCATTTGAGATCTTTATAAATTATATTATTTCGCGCAAGCCAAGCACCATAGTTAAGAAAAGGGTTTGCCCTGTATTTATGTAAAGTGAAAAAAACTACCTGGTTCAAAATATTAATTTTATGTAGTATCTGCAATTTTGTTATTGCACAATCCAACCGTTTAATACAGTCACAGGCAGACGCAGCTATGTTAAATAAAGATTGGTTTGCAGCGGCTCAAAATTATAATAAATTATTTTTCAGGGATAGCAGCCTCATTGAAGTGCAATACAATTATGCAGAAGCAAGCCGCTTAAATTTTGATATTGATCTTGCTTTACGTTTATACAATAAAGTGGTACTAATTGATAATGGAAAAAAATATCCGCTTACATTTTATTGGATTGGTCAGTTATTAAAAAGTAAAGGTCAATATAAAGAAGCAAAAAAATGGTTCACTAAATCTTCAAAAGTTAAAGTCAAAAGCAATAAAATAAATATTGATTATTATAAAAAGAGATCACTTTTAGAAATAGAAGCATGCGATCTTGCTCAACTCCTTATTAAAAACCCGGTAAGGCCAAAGCTGGAGCATTTGGATACAAATATAAACTCTAAGGTAAGTGAGTATGCGGCTTTTGAAAAAGACAGCACCCTTTATTTTTCTTCATTAAAAAATCCGGCAAAAAAAGATGCCAATGATGTTAGCTTTAATAAGATCTATAAATCGGAAATGAAAAACATGAAGTGGCAAAAAGTAAAAGCGCTTGATACAAATATAAATGCTACTTATTTACACAATGCCAATACCTGCTTTAGCGCTAATTACAAACAAATGATCGTATCGCGCTGCAAAACAAAGAATGCCAGTGAATATACTTGCGAGTTATTTGTAAGTAATTATGTAAATAATAAATGGCAACCTCTTGAACGTATGCCTGAACCCATTAATCAAAAAGGTGTGAATACCTCGCAACCAAGTTTTGGTGAAATGGATGGAAAGACAGTTTTGTTCTTTGCCAGTAACAGGGCAGGAGGAGAGGGCAATCTGGATATCTGGTACAGCATTAAAAATACGGAAGGCACATTTGAAAATCCGGTTAACGCAGGAAAAAAAGTAAACACAGTTGACGATGAAATTACGCCCTGGTATGTGAACGAAAAAAATACATTATACTTCAGCAGTACCTATCATAAAGGCCTGGGTGGCTTTGATATTTTTAAAAGCGATTTTAAGAACAACGAATTTTCAGAGCCGGAGAATGCCGGTTACCCTATTAACAGTAGTTACAATGATATTTATTATTCGGTTAACAAAAGCCGCGATCGTGCTTATTTATCAAGTAACCGTGTAGGTTCTTATTTTGAAAATAAATTAAATTGCTGTAATGATATTTACAGGTTTAGTATTGATCCTTTAAGTGAACCTCCTGTACCTATTGATACAATGGCCATGCTTACCGGTCAAATGAAATTGCTTGTGCCTTTAACATTGTATTTTCATAATGACGAGCCTGATCCGAAAACAAAAAATATTACTACGCCAAAAAGTTATGAAACAACATATAATGAGTACAAGGTTTTAGTGCCTCAATACGTATACGAATATCCTAAAGGTTTGGATGGCGATGTAAAAGAAAAAGCGTTGAACAGGGTAG
>JBDSFC010000397.1:0-3077 GCA_039919745.1 Bacteroidia bacterium
GTTGGTAACCATATCCTGGTCTTCAGCAAATAAACCTTGTACTTCTAAGCGAATAGATCCTGTTGTTTTGTATTTGTAAGTAATATCAACTACACCAATTTGTGTTTTAAGATTTTTAAACCCTTCATCAGCACCAAACTGAATAATGTTACGGTTGTAAAATTGATTTGAGTAAACAAAAGTACCTTTCCATTTTTTAGAGAATTTTTTATTGATCTCTACAAAAAAATCATGATAATAATTTTGTCCAATATCAGTGTAGCTTGTTCTGTAATAGGTCATAGTAGTTGCTGAATCGCTAACACCTATTGGAGTCAGGCCATTTGCCTGCGAGTAGTTAAGGGTAATTTCCATACCATACTTTCCGCCCATTGGCGTATTTCTTTTAAACTTGTATTGCATCTCTGCCATTCCACCTATTTCGCCTTTGATTTGTGTAGCATACGGATTAAGTGCCAACATAGAATAGGTGTGTTGACGAGTTGTAGCCGGTAAATAATTAATTAAAAGAGCCTGTAAGCTTTCGTTACGATCACTTCTAAAGCTCATATTATCTACACGTTTACCTTGTACTAAAAAAGAAAGACCTTTTGTAGCGTAAGAGATCGTTGAAAATAATGCTTCACCGGTTTTATAAGAAAATTTATTATCTGATGAGGGATCGTTAATTTTATAAGCGTATTCAGAAGCAAAATTAAAACCTTCGCGAATAATATTTATACGCCCGCCATAACAACCAACGTTTTGTGGTAAGGCTAAATTAGGATCAAGATCGGTTTGAAATTTACTTACAAAACTTCCGCCTAAAATAACTTTGGTTTTTTTCTGCCCTAAAACAGTGTCAAATAATTCGTTGATATTAACTTCAGCATCAGCACCACGCACAATTCCCTGGCCAACAGTAAAAAAATAACGTTGTTTACCCGCTAAACCTTTTAATGTGATCCCTTTTATTGGTGATGAAATAACACGAATACCGTCAAGAGAATTATCATATAATAAACCCGGTTCGTAATAGGTTCTAAGCATTAAGCCGCTGCCAAACTGTTCGTAGATATTTCCAACAGTAATATCTAAAAGATCCGTTCTGTATCTTGCAAAACGGTTAACAATACCTTGTCCTTTATAACGCGTATCAAAACCTTGCCTAACATTGTTGTAAGCTTCATATCTTACACCTGCAGAGAAATTACCTTTCGAATAATTAATATTTCCAAAAACATTTGAAAGAAATTTTTCAGGAACCCTTGGTGCGCCAATTAAAGAATCGGGCTCGTAATACTGGGCATCTATCTGGAAATTTCCATGAATAGAACCTAAGTCGCCGGTAGCGGGTGATTGTTGGGCTTTGAAAAATGTTGCGCTAAAAAGCAATGATAAAAATAATGCGGGTTTAAACGCAGACTTACAAAACGTCATATACTAATTAAAAAAAAATATTAATGTTTTAGTTTTTCTCCTTTAACAAGTGCTTGTATGTTTTCATACAATTTAATTTCGTCGCCGTCAGAATAAGAATTATGGCTCCAAACTATTTTGCCTTCACCGTCAACAATAAATGTGTGAGGTACATTGTTTACATTCATAGCACGTTTAAAATCCTGGTTCTCGTCAATATAAACTTCGTATTCCCAACCTTTTGTTTTAACATCGGTTACTACTTTACCAGAACTTCTTGCATCATCAATAGAAATAGCAATTAATTTAACGCCGGTTTCTTTTACCCAATCAGGATAATTTTCAGCAATAGCATCTAATTCTTTTTTGCAGGGTTTGCACCATGTAGCCCAAAAGCTGATAATAATTGGTTTACCATTATTGCTAAAAGTGTTAGAGTTTATTTTACTACCATCTAATTTCTTTAAAGTAGCAGCCGGAATTTTATCACCGTCCATACGTGATGAGGTAAACGAAAAAGCCGTCACCAATAAAAGAGCTAAAATTATTTTTTTCATAGTATAATGTTTAGGTGTATTTACCAATAATTGAACCACAATGATAGCAAAAATATCTTTAATATCCGCTTTAACACTTTTTGTACAAAAGTTAAAATAAAAGGCCCTTTCTAATACGAAATCTAAATTTTAGATGTAGCCACAGATCTCACAGATGCCGCAGATTTATTTTATAGTTTCACTAAAGCATTGTATTTATGCTATTTGTGAAATCAGGCAAATCTATGGCTAAATTCTTTGGTTTATTTGCCTATTTTTGCCAAAAATTTTCTATGAAAACTACTATATCTGCCGCACTTTTTGAAAAGGCTAAAACCTATTTCCCAGGAGGGGTTAATTCACCTGTTCGCGCCTTTAGAAGCGTTGGTGGAGATCCTCTTTTTATTGAAAAAGGAAAGGGTTCACATATTTGGGACGCAGATGGTAATGAATATATTGACTATTGCTGTAGCTGGGGGCCATTAATTTTAGGTCACGCAAACGATAAAGTATTAAATGCGGTAGATAAGACCATGCGTAACGGTACATCTTTTGGTGCGCCAACAAAATTAGAAAATGAGTTGGCAGAATTAATTCTTTCAAACAATAAATTTATTCAGAAGATCCGTTTTGTGAGCAGTGGTACCGAGGCTGTAATGAGCGCCATTCGTTTAGCGCGCGGTTTTACAAAACGTAATAAAATTTTAAAGTTCGAAGGTTGTTATCACGGGCATGTAGATTCGTTATTGGTAAAAGCGGGTAGTGGCCTTGTAACTTTTGGTAATTCAAGTAGTGCTGGTGTGCCCGAAAGTTTTGTGAACGAAACAATTGTTGTGCCATTGCATAATAAAGAAGCGGTAAAAGAAGCTTTTGAAAAATTTAAAAATGAGATAGCCTGTATTATTATAGAACCTGTTCCGGCAAATAACGGCCTGCTTTTGCAGGGAAAAGAATTTCTTGAATTTTTGCGTGAGATCTGTTCTGCCAATAAAACATTATTAATTTTTGATGAGGTTATCAGTGGATTCAGGATGGGTTTTTGTGGTGTTGCAGGTTTATATAATATTCAACCGGATATTATTACTTACGGAAAAATAATTGGCGGTGGCTTTCCTGTTGGCGCTTATGGTGCCAGTAAAGAAA
>JBDSFC010000404.1:0-4388 GCA_039919745.1 Bacteroidia bacterium
GAACATCGCCTGTTTTCTTAGAGCGTTTATTTGAAAATGAAGTGCCTGAGATCTTTGATGGTTTAATTACAATTAAGAAAATTGTACGTGAGCCGGGTGAAAGGGCAAAAGTTGCTGTTGAATCTTATGATGATCGTATTGATCCGGTTGGTGCTTGTGTTGGTATGAAAGGTTCTCGTATCCACGGTATCGTTCGCGAATTAAAAAATGAGAATATTGACGTAATTAACTTTACAAATAATGCACAATTATTAATTCAACGTACATTAAGCCCTGCAAAAATCACATCTATTAAAATAGATGAAGAAACAAAACGTGCGGAGGTTTTCTTAAAACCTGATCAAATTAGCTTAGCAATTGGTAAGGGTGGTTTCAATATTAAATTAGCAGGTAAATTAACCGGTTATGAAATTGATGTGTTCCGCGATACAGATATTGATGTTGAAACAGAAGATGTTGACTTAGAAGAATTCTCTGATGAAATTGAAGCAGATATTATTGAGCAATTAAAAACAATTGGTTGCGATACTGCTAAAGCTGTATTAGAATTGAGTAATGAAGAGTTAACCCGCCGTACCGGAATTGCTGAAGAAACAATTCAAAGCGTACGTGATGTATTAGCTTCTGAGTTTGAAGACTAATGGTTAATTAAGTTCATGGCCTCCTGCCAAGCGCAGGAATTGCGAAGTGCCAAAATCTTCGCCGGAATTAAAAATAAATAAAAAGGATAAAATAAAATATGTCAGAAGGAGCTAAAATACTTCGATTAAGCAAAGTAGCCAAAGAGTTTAACCTGTCTTTAGGAAAGATAGTTGAATTTCTTGCCTCTAAAGGCCACAAGGTAGATAGTAATCCTAACGCTAAACTTGGCGATGGGGAATACAATCTATTGCTGAAAGAATTTTCAAGCGATAAATCCGCAAGGGAAGAAGCAGAAAATGTAGCGCAAAACACTACTAAAGTTAAGCGCGAAACAATTATATTATCTGATATTAAGACCAAGAAACAAAAAGATGAGGATGATTCTGATGAATTCATAATCAAAGACCTTACTCTTAACACAAAAGTTGTTTCTACAGAAAAAACAGAGTCTATAAAAGAAACTCCAAAAGCAAAGGAAGTTGAAATTGTAAAAAAAGAAACTACCGCTACTGATGGCCCTAAAGTTTTAGGTAAACTGGATCTTGATTCAATGAACCTTAAAACCAAACCGGATAAAAAAGCGAAAAAAGAACCTGAGAAAAAAGAAACAAAAGGTAAGAATAACGAAAAAGAGGAAACAGAGGTTCCGGTTGAAGAAGTTAAGGTAGTTAAAGAAGCAGAAGTAGTTAAAGAAGAGCCTAAAGAAGAGTTTTTAGAAACAAAATACGAAAAACTTGAAGGGCCTAAAATTTTAAGAAGCATTGAATTACCAGTAATAAAAGAAACGCCGAAAAAATCAGTTATTGATCCGAATGCCGATAAGAAAAAACGTAAACGTATTCGTAAAGGCGGCCTTTCGCAAGAAGAAATTAAAAAAGTAGGTAAAGAACAATCTGCAATTGCCCGCGAAAAAGCAAAAGAAAAATATGGTGATCCGCGTGCGAAAAAACCGGTTAGTACTCCCGGTAAACCCCGTCACGAGCTTACCGAAGAAGAGATCCAGGCACAAATTAAAGAAACGCTTGCCCGCTTAAGTAATAAAGGAACCAAATCAAAGACATCAAAATACCGTCGTGAAAAACGCGATGATGTTCGTGAAAAAATGGCTGAAAAAGCTGTTATTGATGAAGCAGACAGAAAAATATTAAAGGTTGCTGAGTTCGTTAGTGCAAATCAATTAGCACAAATGATGGATGTACAGGTAACAAAAATTATTTCTACCTGTATGTCTTTAGGTTTATTTGTTTCTATTAATCAACGTTTGGATGCAGAAACGATCTCAATCGTTGCAGAAGAGTTTGGTTATAAAGTAGAATTTGCAAGCGCAGAAGATATTGAGACCATTAAAGAAGAAGATAAAGACGCTCCTGAAGATCTAATTCCACGTGCGCCGGTTGTTACCGTTATGGGTCACGTAGATCACGGTAAAACATCATTACTTGACTTTATTCGTAAAGCCAACGTTGTTGCAGGCGAAGCCGGTGGTATTACACAACATATTGGTGCATACAATGTAAAAATGGCCAACGGTAAAAGTATGACCTTCCTGGATACTCCTGGTCACGAAGCCTTTACCGCTATGCGTGCCCGAGGTGCCAAGTTAACGGATATTGCTATTATTGTGATTGCGGCGGATGATAGTATCATGCCTCAAACAAAAGAAGCCATTAACCACGCGCAAGCTGCGGGTGTATCAATGATCTTTGCCATAAATAAAATTGATAAGCCGGGAGCAAATCCGGATAAGATACGTGAAGCTTTATCAGTAATGAATATTTTAGTTGAAGAATGGGGTGGTAAATACCAATGCCAGGAAGTATCAGCTAAAATGGGAAAAAACATTGATCTCCTTCTAGAGAAAGTTATTCTTGAAGCAGATATGATGGATCTTAAAGCGAATCCAAATAAAAATGCTGCAGGTTCAGTAATTGAAGCCAGTATGGAAGAAGGCCGTGGTTACGTTGCTACAATCCTTGTTCAGAACGGAACATTAAAAGTTGGCGATGTAATGTTAGCTGGTTCATTTAGCGGACGTGTACGTGCCATGTTTAATGAGCGTGGACAAAAAGTTGATCATGCCGGACCATCACATCCTGTTAAAGTATTAGGCTTAAGTGGTGCGCCAACAGCCGGTGATAAATTTAATGTGATGAGTGATGAACGTGAAGCGCGTGAGATCGCAAACAAACGTTTACAATTACAACGCGAGCAAGGTATCCGTACACACAAACATATTACATTAGATGAGATCGGCCGTCGTTTAGCGATAGGTGATTTTAAAGAATTAAATGTGATCGTAAAAGGTGATGTGGATGGATCTATTGAAGCATTATCAGATTCATTATTAAAATTATCTACAGAAAAAGTTGCTGTAAATATTATTCATAAATCAGTTGGTGCAATTAGCGAGAGTGATGTTTTATTAGCATCTGCTTCTAATGCTATCATCATTGGTTTCCAGGTTAGGCCAAGTACAAGTGCAAGAAAATTAGCTGAGGTTGAAGAAATTGATATTCGTTTATATTCTATTATTTACGATGCCATCAACGAGATCAAAGCAGCGATGGAAGGTATGTTAGCGCCTGAGTTTGAAGAGAAGATCGTTTGTAATATTGAGATCCGTGATGTATTTAATATTACACGTGTTGGTACAATTGCAGGTTGTTATGTGTTGGATGGAAAAGTTACACGTCATACTAAAGTGCGTGTGATCCGAGATGGCATCGTTGTTCACACAGGTTCACTTGGTTCATTAAAACGCTTTAAAGATGATGTAAAAGAAGTTAGCACAGGTTACGAATGCGGCTTGAACATTGAAGGGTTTGACGATATTAAGGTTGGTGACATTATTGAAGGTTACGATATGATCGAGATCAAAGCAAAACTTTAAAATTTACCCTATTTATATTTAAAAAGTCCGCTAAAACCAGCGGACTTTTTTTGCTCATTCCGTGATTTATTATCTCTAGCCACGTATATTTAACATCCTGGGAGAAGTTAAATGCTATACTATAACGTATATTTGGTTAACACGAATCTGTGTATTTTAGATTCGTTGGTTACTTAAGGAATTATTAATCATTCTACCATGAAAAAAATTTCCAAACTAAAACTTGCCTTTCTTTTCTTATTTGCAACGCAAATTTTTTATTCGCAAAATATTTCGCAATTACCTAATGAGCCCGATCTATCTGTACGGTATATGAAACGCCTGCCCGAAATTAATTATGTGGGGGGAAGCACCAACCCTACTGTTGACGGTTGGCCCACCGTTGGCCAAATTGTAACCTGGCGCGTGCATATTAAAAATTGGTCCCCAAATACATACACTGGTGTTTCGTACCATTGGAAAAAGAATAATGTTATCATAAGCACGGGTACACTCACCTTTTTACCTTACCAGGAAAAAACAGCTGAAATTCAGCAATCGTGGGTTTTTATAAAAGACAGTATTGAATTTTTTATTGATAACCTTAATACTATTAGCGAAACAAGCGAACAAAACAATACGCTTAAAATATATACCACCTCTATTTCACAAATATTTTATGTAGAACAATCTATCTATAATTACTTTCACGATTATCAGTATTTACTTGGCGTTGGAACCAACAGTTGGGATGACTGGGCGCAAATGTTGCATGTAAAACGCTGGAATATAATGTTTCAAAATACGGTTTATCCTTCAGCACCAAATGGCGTGTTAGACCGCATAAGAGTGGATAGCATTGCTGTAATGCCCGACG
>JBDSFC010000474.1:0-6050 GCA_039919745.1 Bacteroidia bacterium
CAGGAACCCGTTTTACTGCGGCTATCTTTCACACAACTTACTCAATGGAGAAGTAGCAAAAGGTAAACAACCGGCATTGATCAGCGAAGAATTATTTTTCAGGGTGAATGCACTCCAAAAAACAGAAGGCTTTAAATGCAATCCTGTAAACGATAACCTGCCGCTGAAAATCTTTTTGAAAGATGCTGACACGGGTGTTCCCTTTACAGGTTACCTTGTCAAAAAGAAAAAGCTCTATTACTACAAAGTAAATAAAGTAGGGATTAAAGTAAATCGCAGTGTGAAAATAATGCATTCTAAATTTCGCGAGCTGTTATCGAACTACGAGGTAAAAAACATCTATTTGGAGCCTATAAAAGTTCAGTTAGGTTACACTTGGGAGAACTTAACTGAAACCAACACGAGCGAAAAGACAGGGCTTTCCTTGCAATTAAATGCATCGGAAGAAGAATTTAAAACCCTTCGTAAAAGACATGCTTTAGGACAAGTAAGTTTAGATGTATATACTGAGTTTGGGGAAGAAATGGAAAAGAAAATCAAAGCCATTTCTGAAAAGCTCGCCAAATTGGAAGAAAATTTATCGAACCCGAAAGAATTGGTAAATTACACGTGCAAACTAGCCTGTAACCTAGGTATAGTGTGGGATGCAGGTGACTTCCATCAAAAGCAGATGTTCCAAAACACCCTGTTTCCTACCGGTTTGGGTTATGATGCCAAAATTGACCATTATCGAACCACGGAAGTCAATTCCGTGTTCAGCCACATCGCTGATCTGTCAAAGGGTCTGGCAGAAATTAAAAACCGGACTTCTTTAAATTTGCAAGAGAAGTCCGGCTTAGTACCCAGGAGGAGGGTGTTTTTGGAGTGTTCATAACAGTCCGCCCAATTTCGCCTTAGACCTGTAGCCCAAATTATACCTACATTACAGCGATTTTAATAATTCGCTGAATTTCGCCCCATTTCCGAAATTCTGCCCGTAACCAGCCCGTAAAATTCTTTTACTAGAAAACTGTGTTCTAACTTTGTGGAATACAAAACCAAACCTTATGAAAGAATTAAAATTTAGACTTGAATTAAATGATAAACCTAATAAAGAGGGTTTAAAGGAAATCTTCTTAATAATTACAGATGAAACAAAAAAGAAAGTAAAAACCAATGTATTTGTAAAAAATGACCATTTCGGGACCTTCAAAGATGTATTAACTGCAAAAGGTATTGTTATCAATAAACGAGTTCTAAATTATGATAAAGAAAAATGGGTTTCTGATAAAGATAAAAATGCAGCCTATAAGAACAGCCTGCTAAAACTTAAAATTAAAGAATATAAAGACCATTATGACAAGATTAAAGAAACAGAGAATTATATTGACAAGGATACTGTTATTAAAGCCGTTAACAATAAGTTTGTTTTAATTGATGTGGTTTCCGTCTTTGATAGATACATCAAACTAAGAGAAGAAGAAGACGATTATTTAAATAAAAGAAGCTTTTCAAACGCAAAAAATAAACTGGTTGGATTTCTGGAAAAAGAAAACAGGTCAAAAGTGGATTTTAGGCAAATTGATAAGACATATTTAGAAAGGTTTGAACGCCACCTTTATAAAACAATAAATAATGGTAATGCACAAGATTCAAGTGTGCATAGCATTATGAAATGCTTATGCAGGATATTCAATTGGGCCAGGGAAGAACAGATTATTAAAAGAGATATTTACCCCTTTGGTAAGGGCGGATACTCGCTACCAACCATCAAACCGAAATATAAGGAACGTTTAACTCAAAGTGAATTGGTTGAATTTCAAAATGTTTATGCAAAGGTCGGTACTGTTGATTTTAACACCCAAAACGCTTTTATGTTGGCTGTAAGATTGGCCGGTGTTCGTATTGAAGATGTATTGACCTTAAAAGTTCAAAACGTTCATTCAGGCCGTATTACATATAACATGAAAAAAGGCTGTACAAATGGGAAACTTAAGACAGTTAAGATTGATAATAAGATTCAAAGAATATTGGACTGGTACATAACAAATAGTTCAAAGCAAAATGACTATATTTTTCCTTTTCTTATTGCAGAAGAAATTGATGTTATGACCAGAACGGATTATAAAAAAGAAATTGGCAAAAAAACTGCACTTATAAATAAGTCCTTAAAAAGCCTTACAGATAAGACCGATATCAACAAGAAGATAACCACACATACAGCACGCCATAGTTTCAGTTCAATTGCACTTAAAACAACAAAGGATGTAAAGATTGTGCAGGAGTTATTAAACCACACCGACCTTAAAACAACAATCAGATATTTAGATGAATTGAATGTCGAGGGACAAGATGAAGTAATGGCTTCAATTGCTATTTAAAAGATACATCTTACAATCATATTAATTTAAGGCCAGGTCTAAAAATAAAACCTGGTCTTTTTTTTGAATTTATTTTTGATTTGCTCTTTTGAATTTAATATATAATGTACATAATTAAACAGGAAGCTTATGACTGGTTTCCAACAAAAAATCACAGGCCAATTAACAAAATGTCAAACAACAAAATTATCTACGTATGGATTAGCAAACAACAAAAAATGGAGGTGTCCCAGGATGGTACACAGCTTAAAATTCAACTACACCGCCTTGTTGTAGAATTATATTATGTAAAAGTTAGGAGGTTGGCAATACTTTTGCTGGCGGCTTGGGGTTGGTTGAGTTAGCAAAAAAGCCAGGTGTTACACCTGGCTTTTTTTAATTAATGGCTTTATCCATTAGGTACTTATCCATTGAAGGTTTATAAATTAAAAGCTTTCCATCCACACGGTATTTAATAAAGTCCTTATACACTTCATACCATCTTGTTTTGCTTACAGAGTATGTTTCGCAAAACTCTTTTAAGGTTATCCAGTCTTTAATAGTGTTATTCTTTTTGTTACCTGGTTCAATAGATTTAATAAGCTCAGTTAAAGCATCAATTTTTTGATGTAACACATTAAGTTCTTCTTTATCTATTAACACCAGCTGTTGCATAAAAATTCACTTTAGCTTAATACTCTGCATTGCATTAATTTTAATACAATGATATAGTATAATTATAGAGTTATTTTTTTTGCAGGTAAAGCAGGCAAGAAATTTGGCAACACAGGCAATAATTTACCAGTTTTCCTTTGACTTATTGGGCTTAAAAAAGTCAATTATTTCGTCCTCTGTCCAATTTTCAAAATTATTTGCTAAAAGATCAATATATTTCTTCTTCTTATTAGGCTCATGGAAATGCTTGACAGCCAAATCAAAAAATTCGTAAAAGCGTTTGATAACAAATCCTTTTTCGCCTCTTGCAAAATTTATTTTTTGAACCGGTATATTCGTGTCACTAAGAAATGCTTTTTGCAAAAATGATATGAATTCTGTTTCAGTCAAAAATGGTGAACCGTTTTTACTTTTCCTTGTAGTTAATACCATGAAATGATCTATTACCTGTTTCATGGACATACGTTTTACAAAATTATTGCCAGATCTTTTAATCTGATCTATTGTCTTTAAGTTTTTCTGGGTTTTATTAATAATTGTTTTGTTTTTACCTGTTAAGATATTTAATACTGCATTTATATCCTTTATTTCGTCATAATTGATTTCTTCAGACGTTGGAAAAGTATCAATGAATTTTTTATGGGCATTATAAATTGCAATATGTGATAGAGTGTCCTTATTATTTGCGTTGTAAATTTCAGGTAATAGAATTTCAAAATTATTTCTTTTAAGGGTTTCTTTAAGTTCTGGAACCAGTTTTTCAAAAAACTTATTAAAAAACTGATCCTTCAAGTAACTTGACCTCCGTTTAAACGTCTCAATTAAATTTTTGTAATACCAATCATAGTTTTGGTAGTTAGGACTTTTTCTGATAAGTATCAATCTTTCGATTCTCGTGTTTAGCTGATTTCGGAAATCGAAAATTCTTTCTGAAATAATTAAGCCGTTTTCGGTATTATTGTAGGCCTTGATAAATTCGAGTGTTATTTTTTCATACTCAATCTCTAAAACTGCGTTGTAGTGATCTTCATAATCCTGATTTGTCATGGTTTAAATTTAGTTAATTACAATATATCTCGAAAAATCATCTTTACAGGTCAAAAAATAAAGATAAATCTCGAAATATCTGCCTCTCATTTCAAAAAATCTCTTTTTATCCGAAATAATTTTTTTGCCGTTGCAACAAATGTTGTTGAAGTCGCAACGGTCGCTTTGAATTATCATTAAACCCTCAATGAAATATTATGAATTTATTGATTTGCATTACTTTAAGCGTATTTTATCATTGCAACGTTGGTTGTTGTACCGTTGCAACGGTTGTTGAAATATCAACTATTTCAACGAAAAATCATCAAATTATTGTGTCGCTACGTTGAGAAAGTTGAAAATGTTGATTCAACAAACGCAACAAATTCAATTTTCTCAATTTATTCAACTTTTTCTTGTTAGTGTTAAAATATCATTAAGCTCTCAATGAAATATCATTTAATTTACTTGACTCAGTGTTTTTAACTGCATCTTAAACATTTAAAAAATTGATTTTATTGATCCACTAATTAAATTAATTGAATATCGTGATTGCTGTTGCAACAAATGTTGTTGAAATTGCAACTAAAATTATTTACTATCAACATCGGCAATTATTTAAACTCTCTCAAGGTAACGGTCAGGATTTTGCAAAATCGTGTACAACAGATAGTAATGGTAATATATATCTTGCGGGTGTTAGTGACACTTGATAAAATCCTGAATTGTTTTTTCATATTCACCTTCAAAAACTGAGTTATAATGGGTTTCATAATCCTGATTAGTCATAGTTTAAATGTAAATAATTGCGTTTAAATCTCAAAAAATCCGCATTGAAGTTGAAAAAATCTATTTTTAGTCTAAAATATTACTGTTGTGTTGCAATAAATGTTGTTAAAATTGCAATGATATTGCTGATAGGCTAAAATATTACAGTTGCCGTTGCAACAGATGATGTTAAAATTGCAATGATATTGTTGAACTATCAACAAATTCAATAATGTTTACCGAATTAGTTAATTTATATAAGGCCAATATGCTTTATTATTAACAAAACAAGTGATTGAAACCGTTGCTGAAATATCAATTAATTCAATTATTTCAATGAAATATCGTCCAAATTAATCATTCCGATATTTTATTGGTCTTAAGAATTTGGAAAATTGACATTGCATCACTCTGCCATTGCGGCATGCTCTTATAATTGCAGCGATAGGCGTTAAGTTATAATGAGTTCAATGAATAATTATTCAATTAAGTATTTATATTACAATAAGGATATTTTGTTTATTCGCAACGTAGCAACGGTAGTTGTTGAAACCGTTGTTGAGATATCAATTATTTCAATGAAATATCATTAATTTTTCTTATAAATCAATTGTTTTTAATAATTTTTGTAGTACTCAAAATCAAATTTCCATCCATTATGCGCACAAAATAAAATCCATTTGGATATTCATTAATTTCAATCTGTTGTATTTGGCTTTCAATTTTAAATTGTTTTAATAGTTGACCAACAGAGTTATAAATCTCAACATCATTACCAATATTATTTTCAAACTCACTAATATAAAACTCACCATTATTTGGATTAGGATAAATCGAAATAATCACGTTTTGATTAATAACATTTTCAAGTTCATTTGTACATAAAATAACATATTGAGTATAAACACTGCTATTCAAACAACCTGTACCATTATCACCTGTAATTGTATAGTTGGTATTTGCAGTTGGTGTAACATTTATCCAATTACTGTTAGACCCATTATCCCATGTATACGTAACAGCGCCACTTGCGGTTAAGACAACTGAGTTTCCAAGACAAATAACACTTGATGCACTTGTAACAGAAATAGTTGGCAAAGGCACAACGGTTATAAAAACAGCCTGAGTGATTGTGCAATTGTTAGCATCCGTACCAGTTACCGAATATGTTATTGAATTTGGAGGACTCGCCACTAGACTTGATGTTGTAACAGGTATTGGGTACCATGCATAAGACAGACC
>JBDSFC010000508.1:0-3201 GCA_039919745.1 Bacteroidia bacterium
CTGTGGTTACTTTAAATAATTCGTCACTACCGTATAGAATAACATTTACAGCTTCTTCACTCAGATCTTCAAAAGGTGTATCTAAATTAAATTCGTGCACAGCACCAATAGCCTCAATTTGTTTAAAGATCCAACTACCACCACTTTTTTGATTACCAATGGGTGCAATAGCGCCTTTGCCAATAGAGAGCTTTGGATTGGCAACGATCTTTGAAATATCAATTTCAGAAACTTCTCCTAAACCATTACATTTTGGGCAGGCACCATAAGGTGAGTTAAATGAAAATAGATTTGGAGCCGGCTCGTCATAACTAATACCACTGGTTGGGCACATGAGTAAACGACTAAAGAACCTTACATTATTTGAATTGTTTTGAGCTGCTTTCTTTTTTTGTTTTGGATTTTCTTCTTCATGCTCAATAACCATTAACACACCTTTTCCATGTTTCATGGCTGTTTGAAGGGATGCGTTTAAACGGTTGCGAATATCTTTTGTAATTTCAAGACGGTCGATCACAATTTCAATATCATGAATTTTGTAACGATCAACCTGCATTTTAGGTGTAATGTCAAGGATCTGTCCGTCGATACGGACTTTATTAAAACCACGTTTGCGAATATCTTCAAACAATTCACGGTAATGACCTTTACGTGCACGGATAATTGGCGCCAATAAATTTATTTTTTTGCCTTTATAATCTGCTTCTATCAGATCCATGATCTGGTCATCGCTGTAACGCACCATCTTCTCACCCGAAACATAAGAATATGCCTGGCCAGCACGTGCAAACAACAAACGCATAAAATCATAGATCTCTGTAATAGTGCCAACCGTTGAACGTGGATTTTTATTTACTGTTTTTTGTTCAATAGAAATAACCGGACTTAAGCCGGAGATCTTATCTACATCAGGCCTTTCAAGGTTCCCTAAAAACTGGCGGGCATACGAAGAAAAACTTTCTATGTAGCGACGTTGCCCTTCGGCATAAATAGTATCAAAAGCTAAAGAAGATTTACCGCTACCGCTTAAACCTGTAATAACAACTAATTTATTTCGTGGAATAGTAAGTGAAATGTCTTTTAAGTTATGCGAGCGGGCGCCAATAACTTCAATAATTTCTTCATCAACAATATCTTCCTTCATATGCAAAAACTAATCTTAAGAACAACAAATCCTATCAATAGTTTAAAGGAAATAAAAAGATTTAAGAATGTAAAATAAGTTTTACAACAAAATTTACAGTGAGTATTAACGTTGTTCCGGCAAAAAAGATCACAATGTTTTTTGGCCCGTTCTTAAACGAAAAAACAAGGTGAGCCATTGTATAAAATACTGTAAAAAGAAAAGGAATTAAACTTGCGTTCAACTTTAAACTTTCTGTAAGATCGCCATGTAATAAGGCTATAAGAGCCCTTTGCATCCCGCACCCTGGGCAATCCACCCCAAACATGCTTTTTATGGAGCAGGTAAATAAATGCTGTTCTAAAAAACTTGTTAAGGTTTCCACTTATAATTTAATGCCAGCCAAATTTTGATGCGCCAAAAAGCATTGCACCAAACACAACAAAATAAATTACTAAAAGTATAATGTATAATGCTGATAAACACAAGCCAATAATAGCACAGATCTTGCCCGCTTTTAAATTTTTATACGAGGCAAGCGAGTATTTATGCATGTTTAGCTTGTACTCTTTTTCTGCAGTGCCTGCCATCACAATAGCAATGATACCCATGATGATAGATAAGATCCCATAACACCAGCAAAAACAAATAGAGAGAATACCTAATACTAAAACAGCAACACTGTTCGGAATATTTTGTGCTCCGTTTGAAGAATTAAAATCGTTATTGGTATTATTAATGTTATTTATATTCGAAGATTTTGTTTCAAATTTTGGAATATCGTCTTGAGGATCGAGGTTATTTATTTCAGGAGGGTTCATAGTTATATATCTTAATTCTTAAAATTAAAAATAAATTCTATTATAACTTGGTTTAATCATGGTGATCATCTAATTTAAATTTAGTTAGCTGAATAACAATCATTTACAATTTAGTTTTGGAAAGATTTGACCTCAAATCTAAAACGATTTAAAATTTTAGTAATTTTACAAAAAACAAATACAAATGTTACGATCCATCTTTAAAAAAACTCTAATTGCTTTTTTACTCTTAGAAATTTTTTCAAATTCAGTAAAAGCAAATCCAGGTGATACTACCTGGGTAACCATTTATAATTTGCGCAAAATTATGGCTTATGGTAATTACGATACAACTGCAACATTACCAACAGGAATAAGATATCGCAAAATGCGTTTGCATTATATTCTGGGCCGCTATTCATGTCCATCTTCAGAACAATACTGTGGCTCATGGGATTACACAACGCAGATCTATGCAAAGCCTCCGGGAAAAGATACCGTTGAGATAGCTCGCGTTATTACACCATACGCTACTGATTGGTTAACTACCAATCGTAAACACGATTATGTGATCGAAGTTTCTGATTATGCACAATCACTGCAAGGCGCTATGGGTTTTCGTTTTGTTTATAGCGGTTACTCATGGGGATTTACGGTAACATTAAAATTAGAATTGATCGAAGGTGTTCCACCAATGGATGCTTTATCTGCAAATAATATTTATGATGGTTATTATGCTTATGGAAAAATAGCAGACCCAATTGAAAATCATTTGACACAAAAAACATTTTCATATACTAACCCGGTTGCAAAAAGTTTTATTAAAAATTCGGTAAGTGGTCACGGTGCTGACGATAACGATTGCTCGGAATTTTGCAGTAAGTATTATGATCTAAAAATAAATAATATAAATGTTGCACAAAAACAGATCTGGCGTAATGATTGTGGTTTAAACGAAGTGTATCCTCAAACAGGAACATGGATCTACGACAGGGCCAACTGGTGCCCTGGTGCTGTGGTTTGGCCAATTTATCATGACCTCTCTTCATTGACAACAGCTAACACAACATTTAGTATGGATATTGATCTGCAGCCATACACTGCATCCAATCAAAGCAATGCAAGCGCAGGTTATCAATTTACTTCACAAATGATCAATTACAGCGCACCAAATCATTCGCTGGATATTTCTCTTGAAGATATTATCTCACCAACAAAGGATGATAATTATTACAGGAGCAATCCCGCTTGCACCAACCCGGTAATTAAAATAAAAAA
>JBDSFC010000543.1:0-4653 GCA_039919745.1 Bacteroidia bacterium
TACTACTTGTTGCGCGCCAATTACTTTCATAACTCCACTCATGATCAACATTAATGAAGGAATTATCATAAGAATAATTGAGATGATACGTTTTGTTTTTTCTGACATGATCTTTAGTTTTTAAAATGAATAAATAAATTTTCTGCTGAGCGCCTTACTTTTTTAAATTGAACTGTTGGATCATTTTCCGCATCGCGATAACCCAGGGTCATTATAGAAACACTTTTCAATCCTTTCTCTTTTAATTTTAAGATCTCATCAAATTCTAAAGAATTAAAACCTTCCATTGGTGTAGCATCTACTTCTTCTTCGGCCGCGGCTACAAGTCCTGTACTTATGGCAATGTAAGCCTGACGCGCAGCCCAACTAAAATTCTCTTCAGCACTACGGGCAGTAAAACCCATTAATCTATTTTTAAAAAGATCTAAAGATCCTACAGGAATACTTCTAACATTTGCAATAGTTTGCATGTATTCGTTTATTTTATTTTCTGTAAGGCTTTCCCATGCAGCAAATACTAAAAGGTGCGAAGCTTCTGCAATTTGTGGCTGATTATTAGCAGCGGGTAAAAGTTGTTTTTTGAGTGCTTCGTTCTCAATAACCAAAATACTATAGGGTTGTAATCCGGCAGATGAAGCGGATAAACGTATTGCTTCCAATATTCTGTTTAATTTATCGGTTGGTACTTTAGCATTTGTATATCTTTTTACAGCATACCGCCAGTTTAATTTTTCTATCAGGTTCATTATTATATATTTTTTTAATTTAGATCAAAGCTATGGAGATTAAGTATACAAATGGTACTGCTTTCCCAAAAGATACCGGTATACTTTAGGAAACCGGTATAAAAAATAAAGTACTAATGTGTATATTTGTAATATGGAACTGATCGAACACGATAAACGCAAGTGTCCTACACATTTTTCAACCGGCGAATGTAAAACAAGATTACTGCCTGTTAAAGATGCTTTGGATATTTTAAGTGGTAAATGGAAGTTGCAGATCATACTTTCATTAACCTTTGGCAAAAAAAGGTTCAAACAAATTCAACGTGAGATCCCTGGCCTAACACCAAAAATGTTATCGAAAGAATTAAAGGAATTAGAAATGAACGAGCTGGCCAGTCGACATGTGTATGATACATCACCCGTTACTGTAGAATATGAATTAACCGCTTACGGCAAAACACTTAAACCACTTATTGGCGAATTACACAAGTGGGGAAGTAAACACAGAAAAAGGATCATAGCAAGGAAATAAAATTTTCTGTACTATTAAACAATTCAATAACTTAATATAGAAAATTCGATCCTTCTGTTCTTAGCCTGGAACTCTTCTTTCTTCTCTGTATATATCGGCTTTGAAAAACCATAACCTTTTGCACTGATCCTATCGTCTTTTATACCTTTTGTAACCAAATATATTTTTACAGCTTCAGCTCTCTTAGTTGAAAGATCCTGATTGTATTTGGCTCCCGAACTATTAATACTGGTGTGCCCGGATACTTCAATTTTCATTTCGCGGTGTTCTTTTAAAAGATCGAACAACCTATCTAATTCAGGATACGACTCGGGTAATATTTTATGATCATCAGACACAAAAAATAAATTATGAAGCACAACACTTTGTCCCGTTTTAACCGGACTAAGATACAAGTCGATATTTTCTTCTTTATAAGCTTCTATTACAGTTGCGTCTGAATTTGCATTTACAGAAATAAAACCTTCATGTTGCGCCTGGAAAGCGTATTTTCTTCCTTTAGGTAAAGCAATTACAAAAGCACCTGTTTCAGCATTTGACGATGCGGTACCAATTATTTTTTTTGATCCCAACTCACAATAAGTTATCTGTGCCTGCATAGGTTTTTTTGTATCACTATTATGTACAATACCATGAATTAATATAACGGGTTCCGGTTTTACACTTTCGGGTTGCTCTATTTTATAGATATCAGTATTATCTATATTGTTATTATAAACAGACACCAGGTAAGCATATTTACCCGAAGCTGGCATTGTATAATATGCATCCCATTGTTTTGTATTTATTTTTGGGCCAAGGTTTTTTGGTTCAGACCAATGTTTCCAGGTATCGTCTAAACGCTTGGTCATAAAAATATCATTACTGCCATAACCCGGGTGCCCGGCAGATGAGAAATAAAGGGTTTTTCCATCAGATGCTAAAAAAACTGTTTCTTCTTCTGCATAAGTATTTAATACAGGACCTAAGTTTTCAGGTTCACTCCAACTGCTATCAGATAATATATGTGAAAAATAAATATCTTTTTCACCATGTGTATCGTCACGTTCAATACATAATAAAACAGTCCTGCCGTCAGGAGATAAGCAAGCTTCGTTAGTCTCATTGTTATTATAAAAATTCTTGATCTTCATTTCTTTTGGATAGGACCATCCTGTTTTTGTGCGATGGCTTAAAGAAACTCCCTTCGTCATCTCTTTACCACCATTGAGATATACATTTCCCAATACAAGTGTGTTGTTATCGTGGCTAACGGCAATTACAAAATTATAGCTCTTTGTATTAAGTGGTACACCAATATTTTTCATTTTAGTCCAGGTACTATCCCTATTAAGGCTGCTTACCCAGATATCATAATCCTCTTCGCCTCCAAGATTTTCTTTACAATGCGCTCTTGTAATATATAATGATTTTTCATCAGCACTTATCACCGGGCAAATTTCAGTAGCGCCAGAATTAATATTACTTCCCAAATGAATTTTTTCACCAAACGAATTAGTATTTTCCGCTAAGTGAATAGGTTTTTTCTTTTGGTAAGCATAAATGTAATCTGCTTCTATTTTCATTATACCACCAACAAAAAAACCTGTAAAAGGGCCGTTAAATTTTGGATGAGGCAAAGAAGCTACTTCTGTACCATTAATAAAATAATGCAACATATCCCCTCTTCTTGAAATAGCAAGTTTATTAAATTTTGAAAATCCTTTTACAATTTTATCTGACGTTTTCCAGGCAATATCTTCTATATACACATTTTTAGTATAATGATAAATAGTGAAATATCCATTTGCACTAATATTAAAAGCATTCAAATTATCCGGCCCTTTATAATTGTAGCAAATACCATAACCAACGTCATCTTTTCCACTCAATTGACAAAGTGATGTTTCCACTTCATAATCATGCATAGGATTAAAACCCAGATCGTTATTCTGGCTCCAGGTTTCATCTTTCCCTACGTGTTGAAGTGTAAATTTTCCTTTTACATTCGCCGAAATAAATGCTGGTTCATTATAAGGTTTCCAAATAGGGTCATTCGGTTCAAAATCACATTTGTAAACAAGATCAGCTTTGGCTGTTTGCGCAAAAGCGATTTGACCGATCGTAAAAATTAAAAGTAAGCTTATAATATGTTTCATAGACTGAAATTAGTAAATTGTATCCAAACGGGCAATATTGGTTGTTTACTATTCAAAAATTATTAATTAAGTTTGTTAAAGCCAGACACTTTTTTAACTTAAAATTATAACAAAACATTGAATTTAGTAATTTAGCAATATTGAAAATTTACCTGATAATTATTACATGAAGCAGCCTGAAGCAACTCAAGGCGTCTTGCCGGCACTAAAAAAAGTTATTTTAAACCTTGATCCCCACATAAAATATCGCTATAAATTTCAAATTCCATTTTTTTATTATGAGGATAAAAAACTGCGCTATTTATGGGTGAATAAAAAGAGTGTTCTAGTCAGCTTATTTTTAAGTTGCTCTTTATTTTGCTTTACACAAAAGAAAACAGTATCGACTGAAAGTGATCTTAAAACAATTAAACAAGATACCAATTATATTATTTCATTGAATAATTCCAGTAGAGATCTATTAGGCACCGGATCATTAATGCGAGCTGATTCATTTTCAAAAAAGGCACTTTCAATATCAGAAAAATTAAATTTTAAAAATGGCACAGCTCTTTCTTTAAATATGCTTGGCCAAATTAAACAAATGCAGGGTGAATACGGTAAAGCTCTGGAATATTTATTCAGAGGCCTATCAATTGCAGAAGAAATTAAGGATAAAACAAGAACCAGCAGATTACTAAGCACCATAGGCTCTAATTATCTTTTTCAAAATAATTACCAAAAGGCACAGGACTATTATTTTAAGAGTTTAAAACTCGAAGAAGAACTCAATAATAAAATTGGTATTGCCAGGGCTTATGCCAATATTGGAATTACATTTAAAAATAAAGGCGATTCCTCCGCGAAAAAGAATAACCTGGCGTATGCAAAAGCAAAATTTTATCCAATAGCTTTAGATTATTTCTTAAAGAGCTTAACAATTGCTGAAACACTTGGTGAAGAAAGAGGTATTGAGGTTAATCTTGGAAATATTGGTGGCATATATCTTCATATTTATCAATACGATAAAGCTTTGGAGTTTTTTGAAAAAAGTTTAGCTCTGAGTGAAAAGCACGGTGATAAAGAAGGTTCAGCCATTAAACTATATAATATTGGCAACCTTATTGCGGAAAAAGGTGATTCTGCAAAATCACTTGATGCAAAAAGAAATGAATACAAAAAAGCTCTTTCATATCTTAATCATTCTTTAAAATTAAGCGACGAGGCCGGGGATAAACAAGGTAGCATGTTATGCCATAAAACGATCAGTCATTTA
>JBDSFC010000547.1:0-4432 GCA_039919745.1 Bacteroidia bacterium
TATATCAGAAAGAGTGATATTATATTTTTCCTTTATAAAATACTGAGAGATGTTTCCGATGCCACTTCCAATTTCCAATATTTTTCCTTTACAAAAGGGTTTAATTGTGATATACATCCAAAAATTAAATTTATCTGCTTTTTCAATAACAGATAAGATGTCCATGCCTTCGGTATCAACCGGTTTATAATCAAATTTTTGTGTCATCTTGAAAAAATATTATATTTTAAAATACAGTAAATAGCTCTGAAACCATCTTTCCAGCCGATTTTTTTGCCGTCGGCAAATGTTCTGCCGTAATATGAAATTCCAACTTCATACACTCTTATATTCGGTATTCTTGACATTTTAGCAGTTACTTCTGGTTCAAAGCCAAATCTTTTTTCTTTTAATTTAATGCCTTGTATTATATCTGTTTTAAATAATTTATAACATGTCTCCATGTCGGTTAAATTTAAATTAGTAAACATGTTTGATAAAAAAGTAAGTACTTTATTACCAATAGTGTGCCAGAAAAAAAGAACCCTGTGTGGTTTACCTCCAATAAAGCGCGAGCCGTAAACTACATCAGCCTCTCCTTTTAAAATTGGTGCTAAAAGAATGTTATATTCATCTGGATCATATTCAAGATCGGCATCCTGTATGATCAAGAAATTACCTTTGGCTTTTTCTATACCTGTATGCAAAGCAGCGCCTTTTCCTTTATTCACTTCATGCTTATAATACATAATATTAAATTCTGGATGTTTGCTCATGTAATTTAATATCGCTTCTTCTGTATTATCAGTTGAGAAATCATTGACAATAATTATTTCTTTTGAAATATTATTTGTCAATATTGTTTCTCTAACTTTATCTAAAATAAAGTGGATGGTCTTTCCTTCGTTATACGCTGGTATAACAATAGATAATAATAAATTTTCAGGCATTGTTATTCCTCCATTCAATTAGTTTTAAAAGTCCTTCGGTTAAATTGTATTTATATTTAAAGCCTATTTCTTTTTCCGCTTTAACAGCGCTGCCAATTCTATTTTGAACTAACGATCTTGCGTCATCTGCGCTATAGGGTTTATAGGTAACTTTTAGATCGGACTTTTTAAGTTGCAAGATCAGGTCACAAAGACTTTTTATTGAGGTCTGCACTTCCGTTCCTACATTATAAAATCCGTGATCTACATTACTTTTTAAAGCATTCACATTACAACGCGCAACATCTTCCACGTAAATAAAATCATAAGCCTGACTGCCATCGCCATTAATAACCGGTGCTTCGTTAGCATCGATCTTATTCAACATAATTGGAACAACGCCTGTATAAGCTGCCGTTTGATCTTGGTGAGGACCATATACATTCATATAACGAAGACCAATAACTTTTAAACCATAGCGATCATTAAATGCTGTTGCCATTGCTTCACCAGCAATTTTAGTGGCTCCATAAAAATTCTTATTATTAAAAGGATGCTCTTCTGTCATTGGTAATTGAACTGCGTCACCATATACAGAAGCGGACGATGACCAGATCAATTTCTTGATATTATTATTTACACAAGCTTCAAGCACGTTAAAAGTTCCGGCAATGTTAACTTCAAAAGCAGTTCTTGGATAATCTTTACAATGTAATAACCACATTGCGGAAAGACAGATAACATAATCCATACCTTTCATTGCTGTATTTAGAATATCAATTTCGCGAATGTCTCCGCCAATTGGAAAGATCTTGCAGCGCTTATCTTTTAGGGATTCGGATAAATATTCTTTTTTACCACGGGCAAAATTATCGTAAACAATAACTTCGGCCACAGCTTCTTTTAATAATTCGGCAACCACAAAACTTCCAATAAAACCGGCGCCGCCAATTACTAATATTTTACTATTCTTTATTTCCATATTTAAATTATTCGAAAAATATTTATATTATTAACTTTTTTTATAGGTCCATTTTGTCTCCGGCTCAACGAATCCATGTACTGCATCCCAAGGATAATCTTCACCGGTATTGTAACTTACCTTATCTATTTTAAACTGATAAATATTTTCCAACCAGTCTATTGTAATACCATCACTAAAATGATGTATACCAATAGTTACTCTATAATTGTTAGGTAAAAGTTTAAAATTAAATACTGCTTCTATTTCGTATACACCTTCTTCAAATGTACGGCTTAAATATTTTGAGTTTTCACTGTCAACCGAAAACACAATTGGTTCGCCTAAGGATGTAGTAATATTAATATTTATTGTACCGTTTTTAATTTGTTTAAAAGATTCTAAACGAAGTTTTACTTTAAATGGTTGGTTGAATGCAAACCTTGTAAGTGGATTATCATTCATATCTGTTAATACTATCTTTCTAAAAAACGCCTCGCCGGTACTAAACTCTCTGTAAAAATCGTGCGGAATAGTTCCGTCACTTTTTAATTGTTTATCGTCATTTAAATATTCTTCAACTATGTCTCTTGTGGTACCAGTTTTTATAAGCTTCCCGTTTTTTAAATAGATACCGCTTGTACAAAGTTGTTTAATTGCAAGTAAATTATGACTAACAAATAAAATTGTTCTACCACTTTCCGAAACCGAGCGCATCTTACCTAAACATTTGTCCTGAAATTCCTGATCACCAACAGCTAATACCTCATCAACAATTAAAATTTCAGGGTTTAAATGGGCAGCAACAGCAAAGGCTAAGCGAACATACATGCCGGAAGAATAGCGTTTAACAGGAGTGTCAATGTATCTTTCAACGCCGCTAAAATCAATTATTTCATCAAAGTTCTTTCTTATTTCGGCTTTAGTCATGCCAAGTATTGCACCATTCAAAAAAACATTTTCCCTTCCGGTAAGGTCTGGATGAAAACCTGTTCCTACCTCAAGTAAACTTGCCACTCGCCCTTTAATTTTGTATTCGCCAAGGGTTGGTGCTGTTGTTCTTGATAATATTTTTAATAGCGTAGATTTTCCTGCTCCATTTTTACCTACAATTCCCAACACATCTCCTTGATTAACTGAAAAAGAAATATCTTTTAAAGCCCAAACATATTCTGAGTTTCCTTTTTTTGACCGGTCATTTTCTTCGCCAATTTTTAAGAATGGATCTTCTTTGCCCTTCATTCTGTACCACCATCTTTTTAGATCATCGCCAATACTGGTTGTTCCAACCTGACCAAGGCGATATTGTTTTCCAAGATCTGATATTTGAATGACTTCCCGACTCATACTTTAAACGGTATCCATAAATGATTTTTCTGTTCTATTAAAAACTATAATTGAGGAAAAGAAAAGCACTAAAGTTATTATTAATGCTGTAATAATATAATTTACAGAAAAAATACCATGACCTGTTAAAATAAATTTTATTGTTTCCATCAATGTAGCAATAGGATTGCACATTAAAAGATTTTGTTTAAACGGACTGAACATAGAGGCCGGAAATGTTACAAAACTTAAAAACATTAACAATTGAACTGCGAAACCAAGCAAAAAAGTAAAATCGCGATATTTGGTTGTAAATGATGAAAATATGATGCCCAAACTTAAACTGAAAAGACCTATGATCAAAACAATTACAGGCAGCAAAATAAAATACATCCATTGCGGTTGTATCTGATCTACAGTTGTAAAATAATAATATAGATATACTGCCAATAATAAAATTACCTGCAATCCTAATTTTACCAAACCTGAAATTATTACAGAAAAGGGCATTACTAAACGTGGAAAATAAACTTTTCCAAAGACAGATGCGTTTGAAATAAATGTATTGGAAGTTTTATTTAAACAATCTGAAAAATATACCCAAAAAGTTTGGCCGATCAAATAAAACAAAACAGGAGGAATACCATCAGTAGAAAGTCCGGCACTAGCACTAAAAGTAAAAGTATAAATGGCTGTAATAAAAATTGGTTGAATAAACATCCATAGCGGACCTAAAACAGTTTGTTTGTATACAGAAGTAATGTCCCTTTTTACCATGAGTACAATAAGATCTTTGTATGCCCATACTTCTTTTAAATTTAATTGAAGTGATGAAGATTTAGGTTTAACTATTATATCCCAATAATTATCGTGCTTAATTTTATCTGACATATTATAAGCTCATAATTAATTCGTTTGGTAATTTAACCCTTATACATTGCCCAATGCTTTCGAGCAACACTTCAATTTGTTTGTTTTCGCCAGCATCAACAACATAGCCTTCAATTCCTTTTAAGACGCCAGAGGTTATTTTAACTTTATCGCCTTCTTTATATTTTCGATTAATTCCGTTCGCCTCCAAATGATATCCCAATTCAACAAGTTGCTTTAACCTGTCAATTTCAATATCTCTTATTACTGCAATCTTGCCCTCGCTTTTCACAAAATTTACAACCCCTTTGGTTTGCATTACTTTATCGTTTTCGCTACTTGCAATATTTACAAACACATAACCATT
>JBDSFC010000564.1:0-3372 GCA_039919745.1 Bacteroidia bacterium
ATTAATCTAGGTACACTTGGTTTAAATATTGGCATCCAGGGAGTGCAATTTACAGCTACTTCTACAACTGCTGAGAACCAAACGCTTAGTTTTCCAATGTATGTACACAGTATTCCCAGTAATAATGATAACCAGGATATTGTGAGTATGGGTTCTAATGCCGCATTAATTACACAAAAAGTAATAAATAATTCTTACGAGGTTATTGCCATCGAGTTTCTGGCCCTTATCCAGGCACTTGATTACCTTGAGATCTTACCTAAAATATCTAAAAACGCGCTTGGTTATTACAATGATCTAAGAGCTTTAGTTCCTAAGTTTAAGGAGGATACTGTTAAATATAAGGACCAGGAGAAAATTATTACTTATTTAAAAAGTAAAATATAAGCTAAAACCATTATTTCCTTAAATTTGTAGACCCACAGCAAGAATAGATTATGTTAAAATTCGCTTTAGTTACAGGAGGTTCAAGAGGTATTGGCAAAGCAATTTGTCTTACACTGGCCGATATGGGCTATAACATACTTATTAATTATCAATCTAATGAAACTGAAGCTAATAAAACGCTTGAGTTGGTGAAAGAAAAAGGTGTTGAGGGACTGATCATGAAATTTGATGTTTCAAAACAGGATGAAGTAAATGCTGTTTTAGGTGCATGGATAGATAATAATAAAGATAGAGAAATTGAAATACTTGTAAATAATGCAGGTATCAGAAAAGATAACCTGTTGATGTGGATGAGTGATAACGACTGGCATTCTGTGCTGGATATCGCTGTTGACGGATTTTTTTATGTTACGCGTTTGATCATTAAGAATATGCTTGTAAAAAAGTATGGTCGTGTTATCAATATTGTTTCACTTTCCGGATTAAAAGGTTTACCGGGACAGACAAATTATTCTGCTTCAAAAGCAGCAGTAATAGGTGCTACCAAAGCGCTTTCGCAGGAAGTAGGTCGTCGTGGGATTACAGTAAATGCTGTAGCACCGGGTTTTATTAAAACAGATATGACCCACGATCTTAACGAAAAAGATTTTAAATCATTAATACCCATGAACAGATTTGGAGAAGCACAGGAAGTTGCTGATGTTGTGGGCTGGCTGGCCTCTTCTAAATCATCTTATGTTACCGGTCAGGTAATTTCAGTTAACGGAGGGTTATATTCATAGATCAAATGAGAAGAGTTGTTATAACCGGAATGGGAATTTGGTCTTGCCTCGGCAGTAATCTTGACGAGGTAAAAAAATCTTTGTATGAAGGTAAATCCGGTATTGTATATGATAAGGAAAGAGAAGACTGGGGTTACAGATCTTGTTTAACAGGAAAAGTAGAAACGCCTCAATTAAAAGGTGTACTTGACAGACGCGCGCGCATTCAACTTTCCCAAGAAGCAGAATATGCTTATTTATCTACAGTTGAAGCATTGAAAAATGCTAAAATGGATCAGGAATGGATAGATAAGAATGAAGTTGGGATCTTGTTTGGTAATGATAGTTCTGCAAAAGCAGTAATGGAAGCCATTGATATTGTAAGAGAAAAAAAGGATACTACTTTAATTGGCTCAGGTTCTATTTTTCAATCTATGAATTGTACTGTAACCATGAACCTTTCAACCATCTTTAAATTAAAAGGCATTAATTTTACAGTAAGCGCAGCCTGCGCCAGCGGATCTCATTCAATTGGTATGGCTTACTTAATGATAAAATGGGGCTTACAGGATCATATAATTTGCGGTGGCGCTCAGGAAGTAAATCCTTTTGCTTTTGGTAGTTTTGATGGGCTAAGTGCTTTTTCTGTCCGCCTGGATGAACCGACAAAGGCTTCAAGACCATTTGACAAAGACCGCGACGGGTTAGTACCAAGTGGTGGTGCAGCTACAGTAATACTTGAAGATTATGAATCTGCTGTTAAACGCGGTGCAAATATTTTAGCAGAAGTAATTGGGTATGGCTTTTCATCTAATGGCGAGCATATTTCAAACTCAAGCTCTGATGGACAAGTTCGTTCATTACAAATGGCATTAAAAGATGCAAATATTGACCCGGAAGCCATTGATTATATTAATGCTCATGCCACATCTACAAAAGGTGGCGACTCGGCAGAAGCTATAGCAATTGACAAAGTGTTTAAAAATAAGCCTTTGGTAAGCTCAACCAAATCTATGACCGGACATGAGTGTTGGATGGCCGGGGCAAGTGAAATTGTTTATTCAATGTTAATGATGCAGAATGATTTTGTTGCGCCAAATATTAACTTTGAAAACCCGGATGAAGATTCAGCAAAGTTGAACATTGCCACTAAAACTGTTGATAAAAAGATAAATACTTTCCTAAGTAACTCTTTTGGTTTTGGAGGAACAAATTCAACTTTAATAATTAAAAAAATATAATAAGATAGAACCCTAAATAATGACAAACGAAGAGATTGTAACAAAAATAAAAAAATTCTTAGTTGATGAATTTGAAGTAGATGTTAATACCATTGTGCCGGAAGCTAATATGCGCGAAACACTTGATCTTGATAGCCTTGACTACGTAGATCTTGTAGTTGTAATAGAAAGTAATTTTGGATTTAAGGTTGTAGGTGAAGACTTTGTTAATATTCATACTTTCCAGGATTTTTATAATTATTGCGCTCAAAAAGTTAGTCAAAAAGACCTTGCTTAAAAACAACAATGCCTGAGAATAACAAGTGGGAAGGAAAAAGTAAAGGCGGACTCAGCGGGCATAAAATTTTTATATTCATACTCAATACTTTTGGTTTAAAGGTTGCCTATTTTTTTCTGCGTTTTGTTTCCTTTTATTTTTTTCTCTTTGCAAAATCAACCAAAACTTCTTTAAAGTATTTCCGTGAGATCCACAATTACAAAGGTATAAAGGCCTATATAGCTACTTATCAAAACTATTTTATTTTTGGCCAGATCCTTTTAGATAAGGTGGCCTTATTCTCAGGTGTAAAAACCAATTTCACTATTGAACATGAAGGCCAGGCAGAAAATCTTTTGAATTTAAAAGACTCAAACAAAGGCAGCATTTTACTTAGTGCCCACATAGGTAATTGGGAAATTGCCGGCCAAATGCTTGAAGTGCTTAACGTGCGCTTTAACATACTCATGTACGATAACGAAGTTGAAAAAATGAAAAACTACATGAACCAGGTTATGGGTAAAAAAAGTTTTAATATTATTGCTATTCGTGATGGCGATATGAGCCATTTAGTAGAATTACACAAAGCTTTTACCAATAACGAACTGGTTGTAAGGCATGGCGACAGGCATTTACCCGGCGTACCAACCATTGAAAAAGATTTTATGGGTAAAAAAGCTAAATTCCCTGTTGGTCCATTTATACTTGCCGCAAAATTCGGAGTACC
>JBDSFC010000586.1:0-3052 GCA_039919745.1 Bacteroidia bacterium
ACTACAATTATGAATACTATCCACGCCAATTATAAAATCTACCGAAGTGTAATTGCCTTCTGCTATGGTTTTTAAAATAATTTGTTTCGAACCATCTTCATCCTCATCAATAATAAAGGATTCGTTAATAAAAATATCTTTACCACCTGCATTCTTAAAATGAAAATTGCTGAGGTAATATTTAAACTTACTTATTGTAAAAGGTTGGCCAAGATCATTTTTATAGGTAACAGAATCTAATTTTAATGTTTCAGTGCCAACGACATGTTTAAATGTAAGTATTATCTGACAATTTGTTGCGGCCTGTTTGGGTTTAAATGAAAAAGACATGGCAACCCAAAGGATTGCCATGCTTAAACAAATATGAATTATTTTTTTCAAAAATTATTTTGACTTGATAATTTTCTGAGTTGTTTTTTGATTATTAGACTCTAAAATCAAAAAATAAACTCCGGCTGACAAATTTGTCATATCTAAACTATAAGCAATACTTGGTTGCAAATAATCTATACTTTGTACTTTATTGCCTTTTGCATCTATCAAGCTTCCTTTTACATTATTTTTGCTGAAAGAATCCATATAAATAAATAAATAATCTTCAGTTGGATTTGGCATTACTGTAAATTTAATAGGAAGATTTTGTGTTTCACTTAATCCTGTAGATGAGGGTGTATAAATTGTAGTTGCTTCGCTAATGGTAACATGACTTCCGCCGGGACCGGTATTTCCTGCTTGTACATTACCATAATAGGTTGGCCCAATTACAAAAGGATAAACAGGGTAACCTGTTGCATCAATCGTTACAAAATAAGCATAGGTTCCGGCAGGATATTCTGGTGTAATGCAAAAACGTCCGTTGTGATAATCAAGATCACCTGAGCCCGCAACGTAAATATAATCTTCCAGCATATTGCCTAAAGGATATGTTGTATTAACCGGCGGGCCCGCATTACGTGTAGTTGCTGTTGTAGCTGAAGCTGCTGCAGAAGCTGTGTTAGCGCCTAACAAAACAGAACCTGTACTTGCCGACAAAACATAGCTTGGTGTCATTCTTTTTATTGGACCTGTGCCATTTGTGTTTGTAAAAGCATAAGCACCATAAACAGGATAGCCATCAAATGCATAACCAATAATTGGCGAGTGCACGCTTGTTAAAGTTGCATTGTATAAACAAGCAGGGTTAACATGGTTATGATAAACACCACCTGGTGCTGGATGACCTAAACAATTATCAAAACTTACACCTTCGTATACTAAAGCGTTACGGTTAAAACCGGTTGTTGTTGCACCCATTGTAAATGCGCTGCCATTCCAATATTGCCCGTCTTTTGGATTAAAGATAGCAACACCATTACTCCACAAGCCCATGTTACCCAAGGCTGTAAAAATTGGGGTTGAGGTATTTTGAGTTGGCGCTAATGTAAATTTGCAGACAAAATTTTGATTGGTTGGAATATTAGGATTGCCCGTCCATGGACCAATATTATAACCCGGAATACAAGATGCGCTAACATAAACCTGTGTTGGGGAATACTGCACAGTTTGCACGTTAGAAGGCAAATTATTATAACCTGTTGCACTGGTAGTGTTAATTGCCCATGAGGTAATTAACGGACTTAATTGCGCGCTGCCAATTAGTGCAGAAGCGCAAAGAATGAGGGATAAATTTATTTTTTTCATATTTATATTTCTTGCTTTATTATGTTAGATGCCGGTTATTTTAAAAACTTGCGCTCAAATTAAAATTATTTTGGTGGCGGACCATGGCCATGGGGAGAGAATAATTGCGTAAGGTCTTCTACCAGGGCATTATAACGCTCCAATTGATCGCTTTTACAAATGGTTTTTATTTTTTGAAAGTGATCAAAATTTAAATTATCAAGCGCCGTTTGGTTCTCTGAAATTTTTTGAATAATGAAATCGGCTTTACTTTTTTCTATAGTTGTATTTTTTAATTGCGAATACAACTCGTCATGCATTTCACGCGAAGCTTTATTTAATGCCTTCATTTTAGTTCTGTGTTCATCCACAAGAAGGCCATATTGTTTTTGTTGTTCTATATCAAAATTCAAACGTTCAATAATAAGTTGTTTTGGCCCTTCGCCCATTGGCGGATGACCAGGGTGGGAGGGCTTGTTGTTAAATATCATGAGCGACATTGTGCCCAGGTTAAGAAGGAGTAAACTAACCACCGCTATGCTTAACAATTTTGTTTTGTTCATGATGTTAGTTATAGTTAATGTTATTCTCGTTCATTAATTGAAATTGTTTTGCCGTTGTTTGTAGGTCTGGATTTTTAGTACTACCGGACTTAACATTTTTTAAAACAAAGGCATTTAAAAATATAAGGACAATAAAAGACGCTGCAGTTGCCCATACCAGTTTTGCCGGCGCTTTTTCAATCTTAGCGCTTAAACGGGTTATTATTTTAGAGTACAAATACGGATTTACTTCAGCCGGCTTCAGGCCTTCAAGGCTGTTTTCGGTTTCGTTTATCCACTTTTCTTTTGCGTTCATAATTACTTAGATGTTAATTGGTTTAAAAACTTGCGGTCATTTTTCATTTTTTTCATAATAATCTCCCAAAAGTTTTTGTAAATTTTGTTTGGCCCTAAAAAGCAATGATTCCACTGATGATACAGAGACTTTCATTACTTCTGCGATCTCCAAATAGCTGAGGTCTTCCAGTTTACTTAAAATAAATGCGGTTTTTTGATTTTCAGGCAATTGATCAATGGCGGCAAATAAAATGGTTGCGCGTTCTTTATTTTCTAATTGTGTTCCTGGATGATAAAAATGAATAGCCTCTGTTCTGATCTCGCCTTTTTCGTTGGAAAAAATGTTCTGAAAAAATGCGAAACGTTTTTTGCGGTTTTTAGCACGGATAAATTCCAATGATCTTGTTACTGCAATTCTATAGATCCAGGTAGAGAGTTTTGATTCGCCTTTAAACTGATGGAGGGAATTGTGAACGGTAACAAAAACTTCCTGCGTTACATCTTCGGCATCTTCAATATTTTGCAGGTACTTCAGGCAAAGGTTGTACACCATG
>JBDSFC010000621.1:0-12409 GCA_039919745.1 Bacteroidia bacterium
AGAAGTAGGAATAATACTCATAGCAGCGGCCCTTGCCCTGCGAAGATCTTTGTGCGGCGCATCGTGTATTCGCTGATCACTTGTATAGGAATGAACCGTTGTAATATACGCTTCTTCAATACCAAACTGATCTAACACCTTTAACATAGGTGCAGCGCAATTAGTTGTGCAACTTGCATTGGAAATAATTACATCATCATTTTTTAAAACATCATCGTTCACGCCTAAAACTACCGTTCTGGTATCATCATCTTTTGCAGGAGCAGAAAGGATTACTTTTTTTGCGCCAGCAGTAATATGCTTAGTGGCATTTATCTTATCTAAAAAAAGGCCCGTGCTTTCAATAACAATATCAATATTGTTTTCTTTCCAGGGTAATTGAGCAGGATCTTTAAATGAAACGATCTTTATTGTTTTTCCGTTTATAATTAAATTATTTCCTTCTGCTTTAACTTCACCTTCAAATTTGCGATGAACAGAATCATATTTTAATAAATGTGCCAGTGTAACTGCATCTGTAAGATCATTTATCGCTACAATTTCAATAGCAGGATTATTAATGCAATTACGCAAGTAAACTCTTCCAATTCTGCCAAAACCATTTATTGCTACCCTTATTTTTTTCATTTTATAGTTATTAATATAACAAATTACTTTTTATATGGTTTTCTTTGTTTAGATTCTAAATTAAAAACAAACCATTCTGTTTTAACCCTTAACAACACTTCATCTTTTTCAGATGGAATAAGTTCATCAGCAGTAAAATTAGTTTCTTCTTTTGTTTTTAGATTGATCAATATGTAATATTCTTTTGGATCAAATATTTTATGAATAATAAAATGTTTTGTTGCCATATCGATGTGGCGTTTAGAACTGCTTATCTTTTTACCTGAATAATCGTAAATATCGTCGTCGCCATTATTACCAACTCCAGCGCTACAGCCAACTATCAACGAATCTTTTGGATTGATCTTTATACCCGAATATTTGTAAGGAATAATTTGTTCTTCCTTCAAATTAATTAATCCCGCGTATACCATCCCGCCATCATTTTTAATTTCGGTGATAATGAGGTTTGGTTCTCCGGTTAATATAATTTCGTTATATCCTTTAAATACAGATTGATTAAAATCTTTATCTGCCAGGTATTTTTTGCCTTTTGAACTTATTACAAAATATTTTGAATTATCGTTATACTGGTTCACGGAAGTTTTTCCGAGAGAAAAAACCGTACAGGTGTCAGCATCATCGGTTTTTAATTTTAATTTATTGCCGGTTTTATTTAAATAATTGCAGGAATAAACAGTTGTGTAGGTTTTAATAAAACGATTAGCTGAAAGTCCTTTCGTTTTAAAACAAGCTAAACAAACCTTACCGGTATTATCAAAATTAAAAACAGTATCGTAAACAGGTTGTATTATTATTTTTTCGTTCTCTTTAATTCCCCATTTTAAATTTTCTTTAAATGGCGTGGTTTGGGAGGTAAGACCTTGCGAAAAAGCCAGCAAAAAGAAACTTAATATACAAACCCTGATCTTCAACTTGAACTGAACATTAAAAGTAATTAAAATTTGATTTATAAACGAAATTTAGAAGTATTTTTATATCCTATATTTATTCCTTAAATATTACTAATGAAGTGTATAGTTGTAGACGATAATAAAATGGCGCGCACCGCGCTCAGGCAGCTAATTAGCCAAGTTGACTTTTTGGATCTTCAAGAAGAATGTGCCAACCCTGTTGACGCTTTCAATTATCTTAAAAAAGAAACCGTTGATCTTGTGTTTTTGGATATTGAAATGCCAGGTATGTCGGGCCTTGAATTGATCAAAAATCTTGAAAAACGCCCTCTTATCATTTTAATTACAGCTAATAAAGACTATGCTTTAGAGGCATTTGAACTAAATGTAGCCGATTATATTTTAAAACCGGTAAGCCTGGCGCGCTTTATGGCAGCTGTTTCAAAGGCAAAAGAGCTTTTTGATAATAAGGATCAAAAAATTGAATTAAATGATAAAGACAAGGATTATATTTTTGTACGATCAAACTCATTACTTGTAAAAATAAAAATTAACGATATTCTGTATATACAAGCTCTTGGTGATTATGTCAATATTTACACCAACAATTCAAGAAATACGGTTCATATCACGTTAAAAAGTATTGAAGAAAAACTTTCCAGTAAAAAATTCTATCGTTTGCATCGCTCTTATCTTATTGCTATTGATCATGTGGATAAAGTAGAAGAGAATACCGCCTTTATAGGAAAGCATCCTATACCTATTGGCGAGCAGTTTAAAAAAGAACTCCTTAAAAAGATCAACCTTATCTAACAATAGTTCCTTTACCTGCCGTTATACGTTACTGGCTATTTATTTATCCTTTTCACCGAATAATTCTCCTTACTCTTTAAACAAAGGTTAGTTTTAAATAATCATTAATTAAAAAGGGAGAACAAAATGAAAATGGAGGGAATAAATTTATTTATCGTAGATGACAATAAGTCGATGGTAACAGTGCTTAAGCTTCATTTACAAAATATGTTTGGCCTTGGCATAAACATATCAACTTTTTGTGATGGTGAAAGCTGTTTGGAAAAAGTAGATAAACATACTGAAATTGTTATTTTAGATTATTTATTAGAAGGTAAAAATGGAATAGAAATTCTTAGATCGATCAAAAAAATCAATCCAAAAACTGAAGTAATTATGTTATCCGGCAATAACGATATTTTATTAGTGATTGAATCATTTACAAGCGGCGCTATTGAATATGTAGTAAAAGGACCGAGTTCATGGAGAAAGATCACCTCGTTGGTAGAACAAATTGTAACAGAACCCACAAGAAAGTTGATAAAAGAGTTTCGTTTATCCTGATATTTTCAGGCTTTTCGGCTTTACATTGGCAATTACCGTAATTTGGGCATTAAATTATCTTAGTTAATAGTGTAGGACACAGTAAATCTGCATTTGCCCCTAAAAACACAAGGATCTTTTAGTTCTTTTATCTTTTTTGGGTAATTTTATGTTGTAGGTTGAGTAAAGTTTTTCCCATATTGGTTATTAATTAAAATTACTTCACTATAGGTTATGAAAAATATCTGGAATTTAGGTATCAAACTTAAAATTAGCCTGGGCTTTGCCCTGATATTAATCATTCTTGTTGGTATACAATATGGACTTAACAAAAGCATTAATAATGTCATCTCTTCCCAGGAAGAATTGTTAACCAGCACCAAGCTGTCTACAGAAATTGAAGCAATAAAATCATCTGTTATTTTTTTTGAAAGTAAAATGAAAGGTTATGTACTTACTTCAAACGATACACTTTTAGAAAATAATGAAAAATATCTTTCTGATATCGTTCGAAAATTCAGGGGCTTAAAAAAACTTTCACCAAATAAATTACAGGAAAGGTCTTTTGATACATTGGTTAGATTGTTGAACAAACAAATTCAATTTACCGACGAAGTTATTTTCCAGCACGGCATTGATCCAAAAAATGCAGTAGCTCTTATAAAAGCAGGTTCCGGGAAAAAATTAATGGCAGACATTATCCATGAATTTGAAAAAATAAACAAACTGGAAGAAGAAAAATTCAAAGAAATATTGGCAAGGAATAAACAGAACAGCGAATCTGTAAAACAGATGGACGCCTCAGCCTATGTTTTTGCTTTTTCATTAGTGATCATTTTCATCTGGATCTTATACCGTGATATTAATAAACGCCAAAAAATTGAAAAAGAGCTCATCATCACACAAAAAAAAGCAGAAGATGCCGCTGTGATCAAAGAAGAATTTATGGCCAACATGAGTCACGAAATAAGAACACCCATGAATGCCATTATTGGTTTTAATAACCGCTTAATAAAAACATCTTTAAGTGCCGAACAAAAAGAATATGTGATGGCAGTAAAAAGTTCGGGAGAAAATCTACTCACTATTGTAAATGATATTCTTGATTTTTCAAAAATAGAAGCTGGAATGGTAAGAATAGAGAATATCGAATTTAAACTTCACAGCTTATTGGAATCTGTATGCAATACTTTTTTTGTTCAGGCAAAAGAAAAAAATATTCCTCTTCAACTACACATTTCTGAAAATGTGCCCAAATTGATAACAGGCGATCCAACACGTTTAAGTCAAATATTAATAAATCTTATAGGCAATGCTATAAAATTTACTGATAGAGGCAACATTGATATTAACGTGGAAACCTTAAAAACAGATGAGGATCTTTTTTATTTACAATTTAAAGTAACAGATACCGGCATAGGGATCTTAAAAGATAAATTATCCGGAATATTTGAACGCTTTACACAAGCTAAATCCGACACTTCCCGTATATATGGTGGAACAGGCCTTGGCTTATCTATTGTGAAAAAATTGTTGGACTTACAAAACGGTGATATTACAGTTGAAAGTGAAAAAGGTAAAGGTTCAACTTTTACATTTACAATTCCTTATAAAAAACCAAATACTATTTTGAAAAATGATGCCCGGAAACCTGAAACAAACCAGAAGACATCTATAAAAAATAAAACAAGAGTATTAGTAGTTGAAGATAATTTACTGAACCAAAAATTAGCAGGTTTTATTTTAAATGATTGGGGATTCGAATATGATATTTGCGGAAACGGAAAAGTAGCGATAGAAAAATTGCAAAATAATTTTTACGACCTTGTTTTAATGGATATTCAAATGCCGGAAATGAATGGTTACGAAACAACAGAGTTTATCAGAAAACAATTAAATATTAAAGTACCTGTAATTGCTATGACAGCCCATGCATTACCAGACGAAAAAGAAAAATGCCTGAGCTTTGGCATGACAGATCATATTTCTAAACCAATAAATGAAAAAGACCTGTACGCCCTCATTTCAAAACATTTAAATACTATAAAAGAAGAAGCACTTTAGTTTTATGAGCGAAAATTTCAATAAAGTAACCGACCTTAGTTATCTCAGGGAAATTTCAAAAGGGAATGCCGCATTTATAGATGAAATGATCGACATTTTTTTAACTGAAAATCCAAAAGAAATAATTGATCTTGAGAATGCTATCAATCAAAAAGATTTCGGTTCAATAAAAGAAGCTGCGCATAAAATGAAATCTACAATCCCTTTTGTTGGAATTGATAAATTAATAGAAAAAGACCTGGTACAAATTGAAAACTTATCGCTTGAAAGATCCGGGCTTGAACAGATCAGAACAGCGTTTGCTGCAATAAAAAAAACATGTTTGCAGGCAGCCGAAGAATTAAAAAATTAGTTCCGGAAAAATAAATCTTAAAAAATGGCTCGAAGTAAACTTAAAAAAATACTCATTTCTACAATAAGCATTATCGTTTTAACCATAATTCTTCTAATTATATTTATTTCGCCACTTACAAAATACCTGGTTGAAAAGTACGACGAAAAATATTTAGGCCGGCAGGTAAAACTGGATTGGGCTTATGTGAATCCATTTACCGGTTATGTACATTTAAATAAGGTGAAAGTGTATGAAGCAAATAGTGATACACTTTTCTTTTCTTCTGATGGTGTTAGCGCCAATTTTTCAATGCACAAATTATTTTCCGGCATGTATGAGATCAACGATCTTGTGTTAGATAAACCATATGGTGTAATTATGCAGGATTCGCTGAAGAAATTAAATTTTAACGATATCATTGAACGCTTCTCGCCAAAAGACAAACAGCATAGAACAAATAAAGAACCCGTACACTTTAAACTACTTAACATTACTATTATCGATGGTATATTTATTTACCGTGAAACAAGTATTCCTATTAACTATCCGATCAAGAACGTAAATATTCAAAGTACTGGTTTTAGATGGGATTCCGATAGTATTGCAGCAAAATTTGCTTTCAAGGCTGGTATTGGTAATGGTGATGTAAAAGGTGAGACAAAGATCAATATTAAAAATCTTGATTATCAATTTGCAATGGTATTTAAAAAATATGATCTGAAGTTTATTGAACAATATCTTAAAGACCTGATTAATTACGGGACTTTTTACGCCAACCTGGATGCAGATATACAGGCTACCGGGAATTTTAGGGTTGCTGAAGATATAAACGCCAAGGGCTTATTGGCCATTAACGATTTCCACTTTGGTAAAGATAAAAATGATGATTATGCTTCATTCAAAAAATTTAGTATAAAATTGTATGAGCTCAGTCCAAAGAATAAAAAATACATGATCGATTCTGTATCACTTGATCGTCCATTTCTTAAATATGAACGTTACGATCATTTAGATAATCTTCAAACCATATTTGGAAAAAAAGGTGTTAAGGTGGCTTCGGCAAAAAACTCGCGACGGTTTAACTTAATATTTGAGATAGGAGATTATATTGTGAAGCTCTCAAAGAATTTCTTAAAAAGTAATTACAAAGTAAATCGCCTGGCAATATACAATGGTAATTTATTGTATAATGATTATAAGCTAAGCGAAAAAGTTTCTCTTGGTATACGGCCATTTTATGTTTTTGCTGATTCTATAAATAAAAGTGATGCGCGTGTAAAATTTGACCTTAGATCAGGCTTAAATCCTTATGGTGAAATGGCAGTGCACGTAAGCATCAATCCAAAAGACAGTTCGGATTTTGATATGAATTATCATTTGCAAAAAATTCCAGCCACACTTTTTAATCCCTACCTGGTTAATTATACTTCATTTCCATTAAACAGGGGTACTATTGAAATTACAGGCAACTGGCGCGTACGGGAAGGAAATATCCAAAGCACAAATCATTTATTGATAATAGATCCGCGGGTAGCAAAACGCGTTCATAAAAAAGATATCAAATGGATCCCCTTACCAATTATAATGGCAATTGCCCGCGAAAGGGCTAATGTGATCGATTATGAAATTCCAATAACCGGGAGTTTAAAAAAACCTAAGATACATTGGAGAGATGCAATACTGGATGCACTTACAAATGTTTTTGTAAAACCTGTTACAACTCCATACCGGTTAAAAGTGAAGGAAGCAGAACAAGAGATAGAGAAAATAGTGTATGTAAAATGGCAAATGCAGCAAGCAGAAATATATCCTTCACAACAAAAATTTTTAAATAAGATCGCTGATTTTTTACAGGAGCATCCTGAAAGTTCTATTTCAGTTTATCCACAAACTTTCGAAGAAAAAGAAAAAGAATATATTTTGTTTTATGAGGCAAAGAAAAAATATTTTTTACATTGCAATAAAAAAGGAGAAAAAGATTACACAGAAGATGACTCAGACCTTGTAGCAAAAATGTCTATTAAGGATTCAACTTTTTTTCATTACATCACTAAACATCTTAACGATCCCATGCTGTTTACCATACAGGATAAATGTGAACGTTATATTGGAAAAGCATTGGTTACCAAACGCTATGAACAACTATTGCATAACAGGAAAACTGCTTTTATCACTCCCTTTAAAGAAAACGGAACCAGTAACAGGGTTAAGATCCAGGCGAATGAAAATTCTATTCCCTATAACGGATTTTCTTTCTTTAAATTGGCTTATAATGGTGCCATGCCTGAAGAGTTATCAAAAGCTTACGAGGAAATGGACGAGTTAAATGATGAAACGCCAAGGGATAAGTATAACTCTGTCAGGAAAAAGATCAAGAGCATGTTTAAAAAGAAACCATAAACGAGGCTATAATTTTCTAATTTATTTTTTTATTACTTCTACCATTTTTAAAAACTAAGTGCTTTTTTGCGCCAATAAAATTTCGCGAAGCTCTTCTGTCAATTTTTCACGTAGCTCAGGATGCCCATGAAATGCCGCAGGTGTATTGTGAAACAGGCTGATCAAAAACTCTTTTTCCTGCTTTTTTGCAACCAGGGTTTGTATCGCATTTACTTCCGGGTTAAGATCAAATTTACCCTGTGGGATCATCCCAACAACTGCCCGTAAAATAGCAACCTCCGGACTAATAAAACGAATTTCTTTTATAATATTAACATACGCAGCAGGTTTATGCTCTTTAAAGATCTTACTTAATTGCGTCCTTATCTCCTCTTTTCCATTTATCTGGCTTCCGTCAAAACCTATAAGATTAGCGTCATCGGTAAATAGTGAGGCGTATTGCTCTGCATCATAATTATTCCAACAAGCCAATAATTTTATATAAAGCAAACGTACTGCGGTTTCATCTTGTTCTGTATTGTAATTTTCCATTGAATATATTTTTAAGTTTCATTCCGATAAATAACAAGCGGCCGGCTAAAAAGTTGATTGAATAATGTGTATTTTATTCTACGCCTCTGTTTTTATTTAATTAGGCCCGGGTTTGGCATGCGCTTGGCATATTTTGTTAAAATAAAAATATGAGCTTATACAAGATCGGTTGTTCCGGCTATTATTATCCTAATTGGAAAAATAAATTCTATCCAAAGGGTTTACAACCAAAGAACTGGTTGGAATATTACAGTTCTATTTTTAATACCGTAGAGTTAAACGGTACTTTTTACCGCACACCAAAACTTCAGGATCTCAAAAAATATGCTGCTGTTACTTCAAAAGATTTTACCTTTTCAGTAAAAGTAAATAAATATATTACACATACTGCAAAATTAAAAGATTCCAAAACCGATATAACAGAATTCCAGAGCCTGATCCTTGAAGGTCTCGAAAAAAAATTATCGCATTTTTTATTTCAACTGCCGCCATCTTTTCATTATAATGAAGAAAACATGGAGCGTGTTCTTGCAAATATTCCTCCTGATCCAAAAAACGTGGTAGAACTACGACACATCTCCTGGTGGAACAAAGAAGTTGAATCTGCTTTTAAAAAAGCCAAACTTACATTTTGTAATGTAGATTATCCAGGCCTTAACTCATATTTTATGAGTACCTCTCCGTTTTTTTACATGCGCTTACATGGAAATCCAGAGCTTTTTAAATCTGCTTATACAGAAAATGAATTGGAAAAATTTTATAAAGCCTTTCCTGAGAAAAATAAAGAATACAGCATCTATTTTAATAATACTTATTACGAGGCAGGCTATACCAATGCTTTACAATTAATGGAACTAATAAAAAAATAATATGCCAGAAGGACCGTCGATAGTTATTTTAAAAGAAGAACTTAAAAGTTTTAAAGGAAAAAAAGTACTGGAAGTTTCCGGCAATGCCAAAATTGAGTTGCACCGTGCTTTAAATTTAAAAATTAAAGATCTTAAAAGCTGGGGCAAACATTTTTTAATTTGTTTTGACGGTTTCTTTTTCAGGATCCATCTTTTGATGTTTGGTTCATACCGGATCAACGAAAAAAAAGATGTGCCTCCACGATTAAGCTTAAAGTTCAAAACCGGTGAATTTAATTTTTATAATTGCAGTATTAAATTAATAGAAGGAGATGTAAATGATCATTATGATTGGGAAACAGATGTGATGTCTGAAAGCTGGAACTCCAAAAAGGTAGAAAAAAAAGTAAAAGAACTTAAAAAAGTAAAAGCATGCGACGCACTTTTAGACCAGGAGATCTTTTCAGGCGTTGGTAATATTATTAAGAACGAGGTTTTATTCAGGATAAAAGTACATCCCGACTCTTATATGAATGCACTGTCTTTAAAAAAATTAAAAGAACTTGTAAAAGAAGCGCATGATTATAGTTGGGATTTTTATACCTGGAAGAAAAAATTTGAATTACGAAAACACTGGCGGATATATCGTCAAAAAGAATGCCCACGCTGTAAGATCAAAACTATTACGGCTTATATGGGCAAACGGGACAGGTTAACATGTTATTGTGCCAACTGCCAGGAATTGTTTGTGAAACAAAGAAAATAAAATCAGATCCAATTAAGTACATTTGTGTTTGAAATTAAACCAAATGAAATTAAAAGAACAAGATGGTAAAACCATACAATTTTATAAAACCAAAATGGTTTTTAAAACACAATTACAACAAACAAATAATACGCATTCTACTATTTTAATGACACATCCGCCATTGGTTGGGCCTGCCCTTCATTTACATCCTGACGGGCCGGAAACTTTTTTTATTGTTGAAGGAGATTACCAGTTCAATTTAAATGGCGAGCTGATCGATGCCGTAAAAGGTGATTTTGTTTACATTCCACAAAATGTTCCTCACAAATATAACTCTGGAAAAAACGGAGGCAAGATATTAGTAACGACACCAGCAAGTGTAGAAAATTATTTTTTACACATTGCCGAAAAATTATTGCAGGGAGAAGTGCCTTTAGAATATGAATTTGACTATGCGAAAAAGAACGGTCAATTATTTCTTGAAAACACAGGCAATTGGGGCCATAAGTAGCTATTTTAAATGCTTGCGAACAAGCGTAATGTATAACACTAACATAATAGCTGATGGTATCACAAATAAAGCGGTTAAGAAAATAGAGAACGCTTCAGCGCCGTCAGAAGTACCCTGGTGAAAATTACTATATATTAAAAAAGTATAAACTACCAATCCAATATAAGCTGTTTGAAAAACAAGATAGAGCCAAAAAGCCCATAGTTTTCTCATCAACATTATTATTGCAGTAATTAAAGTAGCAAGATTACAAATGGCAAAGGCATAACCACGCCAATATTCTTCATTATCCGCAACACCTGCAACAACTTCATAAAACAAACCTCTTATTAAACCAAAAAATGAACCAAGTATTGTTAAGATACATAGTACAATAACAACAGGCGCGGTACCCGTTTTAGTATTTGCGTTTAAGGTAACGTATTGTTCGGTGCCGCAGTCAGGACAAAATTTACTATCATCGTTCAATTGAAGTCCGCACACTGTACAATGTTTCATAGATCAAAAATTAATGGGTCACAGCTAAATTAAAAAATATTCGCGCAATATTTATTCAATGCCAAACAAAATTTACGTTTATGTCTATTTAATTCTACATTGTTTAACACCCCATTAACCAATTTGAGCCAAATACAAGGGTTATATACCTCTTTTTGCTCGTAATCACGGTTAATGTGCCGGTTTTTGGTGGTTTGCTCTATGGTATTGTATTTGCACATGTTTAATTAAAAAAATAGAAAACATGGGAAATTTACTTTATACAATAGCCGTTATTTTAGTGGTTGTTTGGGCGATCGGATTTTTAGGATTTCACGCCGGCGGAATTATTCATATACTTTTAGTAATTGCAGTTATTGCAATTTTACTAAGGCTTATTCAAGGAAAAAAGCCAATATGATAAATGGCAACAACGTTAAATAGTAAAGACGTTTCAGGTAATAAAAGCACAACTGTAAAAAACGGTTCTGCTTTTATTATTTGTTTATTAATTCCTCTAGCTGTTGGCGCACTCTCGGGTTACATCACGCATGGCGAAATGATGGGTTGGTGGTTTATGAATTTGAATAAACCTGTTTTCAATCCGCCAAATGGTGTTTTTGGGCCAGTATGGACTTTACTTTATTGTTTAATGGGCGTCTCTCTTTATCTTGTTTGGAAAAGTCCAAAAACAAGATTAAGGCGTAATGCTATTTTTGTTTTTTCTTTACAATTATTTCTTAATTTTTGGTGGAGCATTTTATTTTTTTCTTTCCATTTATTATTTGTCTCTATAATCGATATAAGTATCATGTGGATCTTAATATTATACATGATCATTTTATTTAGAAAAACAAAACCTAATGCAGGTTACATAAATATTCCCTACTTAATGTGGGTGAGTTTTGCAACAGTTTTAAATATTTCTATCTGGGTATTGAACAGTACAATCATTTAATGGTTCATGCGACGGCTTTCGTCATCGTTACTTTTTACCTGGCGTTGCTGCACTTTTAATTTACCAAAATTATAACTCAGGGTAAAACGTAAACGGCGCGTATCGCTCGTGTGAACAGATCTTGAATGTAAATTTAAATAATCAACATTGCCCCTAAATATAGATGTAAAAAAAATATCGCTACAACCAATTACAAGGTTTAATTTATCAGATAAAAAAGATTTACGAATAGCCATATCTACATTATACCTGCTTTCAAAAATACCAACATTGTTTCGCCATGGGCCGCTATAAAAAGCACTTAATTCCAATTTTGTCTTTTTTGGAAAAATAAATTGATTATTAATTCCCGCGTAATAAGAATATGATTCAACATTAAATTTTTGATCGTAGATCTCACCTGAAAATTTAAAATAGATACAGGAAGCATTAAAAGTAGTTATCCACCATTTAAACACATTTTGTTGAATAAATATATCATATGCAAGAACATCCCTGCCGTTTAAATTTGTGATCGTACCAATGGTTTCCTTGGTTGAGTCGTTTTGAATAGTATAATCAAAATATACGTTTTTAATTTTGTTGTAAGTTATTGAATTGGAAATTTTGCCTTTGTAAGTGTGTGTAAAATTAAACGCATTCATATACATGGGCATCAGGTAAGGATTTCCCATTTCGGTTAC
>JBDSFC010000078.1:0-4341 GCA_039919745.1 Bacteroidia bacterium
GAGCTTTGGAGACTATTTTAAAAAAGAAGCTATTAGTTGGGCATGGGAATTATTAACTGATGTTTATAAAATTGATAAAGACCGTTTATACGTTACCGTATTTGAAGGCAGCAAAGAAGAAGGTTTAGCCTTTGACCAGGAAGCTTACGATATGTGGAAGCAATTTATTCCGGAAGAAAGAATATTGAACGGAAATAAAAAAGACAACTTCTGGGAAATGGGTGATATGGGTCCTTGCGGGCCGTGTTCAGAAATTCATTACGATGGAAGAAGTGATTCGGAACGTAAAAAAACTCCCGGTGCAACATTAGTAAACAATGACGATCCACAAGTTATCGAGATCTGGAACAATGTATTTATGGAGTTTGAAAGAAAAGCTGATGGCTCTTTAGTAAAACTTCCAAAACAACATGTTGATACAGGAATGGGCTTTGAGCGCTTAGTACGCGTATTGCAAGGCAAACAAAGTAATTATGATACAGATGTATTTACTCCCCTTATTCATAAAATTGAAGAATTAAGTGGTTTAAAATACAATGTACACGAAGAAGAAAAACATAAAAAACAGCAATTAATAAATATTGCCATGCGTGTTATTGCCGATCACATTCGTACAATTTCATTTAGCATTGCAGATGGTCAGTTACCGGGTAATACTGGCGCTGGTTATGTTATTCGTAGGATCTTACGTCGTGCTATCCGTTATGGTTATCAAACATTAAATTTAAAAGAGCCTTTTATGTTCCGTATTGTGCCAACATTGGCACATCAAATGGGTGAAGCTTTTCCCGAATTACATAATCAAAAGATCTTAATTGAAAAAGTAATTAAAGAAGAAGAACTTTCTTTTTACAAAACATTAGAAGTTGGCTTAAAACGTATTGACCAGGTGTGTATTGATACCAATGCGACAGGGCAAAAAGTAATTGATGGCAAAGTGGTGTTTGAATTGTATGATACGTTTGGTTTTCCTGTTGACCTAACTTCATTAATTGCGAGAGGTTATAACTTAAGTATTGATGAAAAAGGTTTTGATAAATATTTAAAAGAACAAAAAGACCGTTCGCGTGCTGCAACAGCTGTAGATACTGACGACTGGGTTTATATTGAAGAAAATAAAAAACTAATTGAGAACAAGGAAAAAGAAACCGATTTTGTTGGATATACCGAATTGGAGTCAGATAGTTTTATTGTACGTTTCAGAAAAGTAAAAGCAAAAAACAAAGAACAATACCATTTGGTATTGAACAAAACACCTTTTTATGCTGAAAGCGGCGGACAGGTGGGCGATTCGGGCACATTAGAAAACATTAACGAAACCGTTTACATTACCGATACAAAAAAAGAAAATGGCGTAATGATTCATTACACCGATAAATTACCCGAGAAACTAAACGCTACGTTTACTGCAAAAGTATATAAAGATAAACGGTTGTATACTTCCAATAATCACTCAGCCACTCACCTACTTCATGCTGCATTGCGTAAGGTTTTAGGAACGCATGTGGAACAAAAAGGAAGTTTGGTAAATGATGAGCATTTACGTTTTGACTTTTCGCATTTCGCGAAAATAACAGATGATGAAATTTATCAGATCGAAAAATTAGTAAATACAAAAATTCGCGAGAACATTCCTGTACAAACAGACCTGATGACCATTGAAGACGCTAAAAAAACAGGCGCAATGGCTTTATTTGGCGAAAAATATGGCGATGTGGTTAGAGTTGTTACCATTGACAAAAAATATTCAATCGAACTTTGTGGTGGTACACACGTAAAAGCAACCGGGCAAATTGGCTATTTTAAACTTATTAGTGAAGGCGCTGTTGCGGCAGGTATCAGAAGGATCGAGGCTATTTCGTCTATTAAGGCAGAAGAGTATTTTGATATACAAACACAATTGTTGAACGAAGTAAAAACATTATTAAAAGGTTCTAAAGACGTAGTAAAAAGTTTAACCAATCTTGTGGACGAAAATAATGATCTTCAAAAACAAATAAGTGCTCTGTTAAAGGAAAAAGTTCAGGAAATTAAAAAAGAATTAATAAAAACCATTGAGAAAAAAGGTGACATTAATTTTATTGCTCAGCATATTCAATTTGATTCTGCTGAAGAAATTAAGAACATGCTTTTTGAATTAAAGAACGAAGTGCCAAATTTAGTTTGTGTTATTACAGCCGAAGTTAAAGACAAACCAAGCATTTCTGTTATCATCAATGACGAATTGGTAAAAACAAAGAACCTCAACGCCGGAAATATTGTACGCGAACTGGCTAAAGAAATTAACGGCGGCGGTGGCGGCCAGCCTTTCTATGCGCAAGCCGGTGGTTCAAAGTTAGAAGGCTTAAAAAGCGCTTTGGAGAAAGCAAAAAAGATCATCTGATTTTATATTATTCTTATAAAATGTAACCAAAAATAGCGCTTAATAAAGCGCTATTTTTTTATACTGTTACTTTATTTTCTTTTTAAAAAAATTCCAGAATCTGGAACTGATTCACGTTATCCTTATGTATAAAGGGTTACAGACATAATGAATAATTTTAAAATTTCACATAATCTATCGAAATCTTACACATGTGAACTTTATTGATTAATCAGTAGAAATTTCTTTTTTAATTACCGCAACTTTGTATTAGAAATTAATTATTAATTAAAAATAAATAATATGAAAACGCCAAAGATCACATCAGTAATGTTAACAGTAATAGCTTTAGTATTATGCATAAATAGTTTTAGTACTAATCCAATTATACAAAACACAGCAACCTGTTTAAAAATAAACGGTATAATACTTAAAGCACCACATAAAGCAGAAAGAGGGTCTTATAAAGTTGAACTATTAAAAGACAATGTAGTTATTGATTCAACTAAGGTTTCTGTTAATAAGGAATTTGAATTTGCCCTTTCAAAAAACGCATGGTATACTATTCGTGTTACAAAAGAAGGCTTTGTGCCTTTATTACTAAGTGTTGATACGAAACTTGATCCTCAAAACGCATTAATTTATGACTTTAAGTTTGAAACTGAATTACTAGATTCAAAACAGGTAAATGCAAATAATGAGATCATGGATCTTCCTATAGGACTTGTACAATTCGATAAGGCAAATAACAGATTTTATCCTGTTGAGAATTATACAGTTGATATCAAACAAAAGATCTTCGACCCTTCTAAATCAGACTACAAGGATAATAACCCGTCTATGATGGCTACACAGGACGATGATGACATGATCGTTAAATAAGATTTAATATAAATGGAACTGTCAATTAAAAAGCCCTTAATTTCTTAAGGGCTTTTTTTATTTGTGATTCCGACGACAAGGGGAATCTTTATTCAGAGATCCCTCATTCTTCGGGATTACACATTTATTTTTTTGCTTTTAAATAAAGTTCATTTACTTTATTCCAATTGATAACATTAAAGAATGCTCCAATATAATCCGGCCTGCGATTTTGATAATCTAAATAATAAGCATGTTCCCAAACATCCATTCCCAGGATTGGCGTACCTTTACAATCTGCAATATCCATTAAAGGATTATCCTGGTTTGGTGTACTACAAACACATAATTTGCCATCTGCTTTTACACATAGCCAAGCCCAGCCACTACCAAAACGAGTCATCCCTGCTTGAGTAAAATCTGTTTTAAATTTTTCGAAGCCGCCTAATTCTGCTTCAATTGCTTTGCCAACTTCGTTGGTTGGAACACCACCGGATTTTGGTCCCATTATTTCCCAGAATAATGTGTGGTTGTAATGTCCACCACCATTGTTTCTAACTGGAGTAGGATATTTTGAAATATTTTTGCAAATATCTTCAATACTCATCTTTTCCATATCGGTTCCTGCGATAGCATTATTTAAATTGGTTACATATGCCTGGTGATGTTTATCATGGTGTATTTCCATGGTACGTGCATCAATATGTGGTTCTAACGCGTTGTTTGCGTAACTTAGTTTAGGTAGTTCGAAAGCCATAATTTTGTTTTTTAGTTATTGTTATAACACAAATTTAGCATTTTTGTTTTAGCGCCAATTTAAATTTAGTACTCGTAAAAAAATATTATTTAATTTAACTGCATTCCGTATAAAACAAAAGAGCCCCCCGTTTTTCGGGAGGCTCTTTTGTTATTAATTAAAAATTATTGTTTTACGATCTTAATTACCTCAACTGAGTTATTCGATTGAATCTTAACATAATAAATACCATTTGCTAAAGCATTCATATTGAAATCAATTTTATCATTTGATGTTGCGTTAGAAATAATGATCCTTCCTGTAAGGTCCATTACCTGGATAGTTTTAGCTGAACCATTGTTTAATTCAACTGTAAATTCAC
>JBDSFC010000096.1:0-4323 GCA_039919745.1 Bacteroidia bacterium
GTTAAAGAACAGTTATTCGATCATAACATCCAAAGATCTTAATTTTAAAAAGGTAAATGGTATTATCTTAAATAAACACGAAGGCCAGATAGATACCAGTCTTATGATGACCAACCTTATAGCAATGGCGCAGAACCTGGGCATTGTTATTTTAAATAATATTTCTGTTTCTAAGATCAATGGCCATAAAAATTCGGTTGAATTAATAAGCGATTATGGCATTTTTAAAGCATCAAAAGTAGTAGTCGCTACAAATGGCTTTGCAAAACAATTATTAAACCTGCCCGATGTACAACCTGCAAGAGCGCAGGTTTTAATAACTAAACCCATTAAAAATTTAAAAATAAAAGGTACTTTCCATTATCAACAGGGCTATTATTATTTTAGGAATATTGATAACCGGATTTTATTTGGTGGTGGCAGGAACCTTGATATTAAAAGAGAAACTACTACAAAAGCAGAGCTTAATATCAAGATACAGAAACAGTTAGACCATTTACTTAAAGAAATGATCTTACCGGGCGTATCATTCGAAGTTGATCAACGTTGGAGTGGAATAATGGGTGTTGGTAGCGAAAAAAAGCCGATCATTAAATTAGTTGATCAAAATGTATTAGCAGCGGTAAGAATGGGTGGAATGGGAATTGCTATTGGTAGCCTGGTGGGCGAACAAGCTGCCAAAGAAATTGATTAATTTTTTTATTTAATAGAAACAAAATATATTTATTTAATATGTCAGCAAAACAAATAACAGGTAATTATTCTTACGAGGTTTACAATTCGGCTGGCGATCTGGATAAAAGTGACAAAGAATTATTAGATGCTGCAAAAGCATCCCTTAAAAGTGCGTATGCTCCCTACTCCGGTTTTAATGTGGGTGCTGCAGTGTTACTGGAAGATGGAACTATAATTACCGGTAACAACCAGGAAAATGCAGCTTATCCATCCGGTTTATGCGCTGAACGTGTTGCTGTTTTTTATGCTTCTTCAATACATCCAACAAAAAAAATAATTGCCATTGCTATTTCTGCTACATCAAAAGATCAAAAAATAAATGTTCCTGTGCCACCATGTGGTGCTTGCAGGCAGTCAATAGCCGAGTATGAAATAAAATTCGATAAAGCTATTCGATTAATTATGGCCGGAGAAAGCGGCGAAGTTTTTATTAGCCCCTCTGTTTCTAATTTATTACCGCTTTTATTCTCATCTAAAAATTTAGGTAAATAAATTTTATTTTTTTGGAAGTTTTTTTTCTGAATTTGGAACACGAATTTTCCACTTTCATCTAATATTTCGTTATTAACCGAAATTTGTTTGTAACCAAATACAACCTTTCTATTTTCTTTACGTAAAATATAACCAGAACACCAGTCCTCCTTTCTAAACCCAATAATATCAACCTTCGCGAGAGGGGCTGGGAAAAAACGGTGTATTAACAAATAAAAAAACAAATCAACTTTTAAGACAAAAATGAAAACAACAACGAAAAAACTAACCCAACTAAAATCTCATTGTCATGAAAACAAAACTCTACCTTATCGCCCTGCTTGGCGTTATTGTTCAGACAATAATCAACGGCCAAACAACAACAAAGAATGCAGCAACACCAGAAACAACTGAACCATTTAATTATTCGTTCTGGAGTGCTTATGCAGATAAACTTAATTTAACTGCAACTGAGAGAAAAGAATTCATCTCTTCTCACCAAAGGCAACATTCAACTCCAACAATTCAAACACAACAAAAACCAATCGTACCACAAGATCAAAACAGCGTTATGGCAGGCCCATGCGTTAATATTGATTTTGAAAGTGGCAATATAAATGGCTGGAACCCAACTTGTGGTTTTCACCCAATTTTTAATCCACTAGGTTGCTGCCCAAATCCAGGTGGCCAACAAACAATTATGACCGGTGCAGGTGTTGACCCTGCCGGTGGTTTTCCTGTTGTTGCAACCGGTGGAAATTTTTCAATGAGAATTGGTAACAACCAGGTTAATGGTGAAGCAGACAGGATGGAACAAACCTTTATGGTAAGTGCAACTAACGCTAACTTTACCTACAAATATGCAGTAGTATTTCAGGATCCGGGTCACAATCAAGCAGAGCAACCCGCTTTCCAAATTGAAATGTTAGATAGTTTAGGAACTCAAATACCTTGTACCTTTTATAATGTAGCGGCCGGCGGAAATATCCCGGGCTTTTTTAATTCACCCAATCAAGCAGGGGTGGTTTATAAACCATGGACAAACGTAATTGTTGACCTTACTAACTTTATTGGCCAAAATGTTACTATACGTTTTACAACGTTTGACTGTGCTTTGGGCGGACACTATGGTTATGCTTATATAGATGGAAGCTGTATGTCTTTTATTAAAGGTAATGCAGATACTATTTGTGCAGGAACCAGCACTCAATTTTGCGCTCCAAACGGCTTTGGTACTTACACATGGAACGGTCCGGGACTTTTAAATTATACCAACCCTTGTATTAATGTATCATCTGTGGGCGTTTATACTTGTCAAACTACATTGGTTACAGGTTGCACCGGACCAGAATTTACTTATACCTTATCTAATTATCCAAAACCAACAGTTTCCTTTAACAGTTTATCACCAAATGCATGTGCCCCACAATATTCATTTATGAATACTTCCAGTATCAGCAGTGGTAATATCACTAATTACATCTGGAACTTTGGAAACGCAACTCCTACTGTTGCAACACAAAATCCAATACATACTTTTCCTGGCCCGGGAAATTACTCGGTAAGCTTAATAGCTATATCCAATCAAGGTTGCAGTGATACTGCAACACAAAATTTAGCTATCTATCCATTTCCAAATGCTAACTTTACTGCGCCTGCAACTTGTCAAAACGCAAACGTTAACTTTACCAATTCTTCAAACATTACAGCAGGAAGCATTACTTCTTACTTATGGAATTTTGGTAACGGAAATAATTCAACTTTAACTAATCCTTCCTTTAATTATAATAACAGCGGCACCTTTCCTGTTTCATTAGTAGTAACCAGTAATCAGGGTTGTACCGCTAGCGTTACAGCTAATGTAATCATCAATCCGGTACCGGCTGTTTCTTTTACTTGTAATGATGCTTGTTTGGGCGCTCCTACTTTTTTCGCTAACAACAGTTCTATCTCTTCAGGAAATATTACCAATTACATCTGGAACTTTAATAATACTGCTAACCCGGGTTCTACTTTACAAAATCCAAATTGCATTTACCAGGCAGTTGGTAATTATAATGTAAGCTTACAGGTTATCAGTAATTTTAACTGTATCAATACATTTACAAAAACAGTGTTGGTACATGATATTCCAAATACTTCGTTTGTAGTAAATAACCAGTGTTTCGGTTCTGTTTCCAACTTTACCAATCAAACCACTATTCCTGCAGGTAATTCAATTACATCTTATGCATGGAATTTAGGTAACAATCAAAGTTCATCAGTAACCAATCCACAGGTAAATTATAGCTTACCATACAATTATATTGTACAATTAACTTCTACTTCAAACTTTAATTGTTCAACTACACACACTGCTATGGTTACGATCTACAATTTACCTAATGTAAACTTTAGTTCTAACAATGCTTGTTTAAACCAAACAACACAATACAATAATTCAACCATTATTAGTGGTGGCAGTATTACAAAATGGCGTTGGGATTTTCAAAATGATGGTGTATGGGATGATACAGTTTCTGTTAATCCTTCCATTGTTTTTCCTAACTCAGGTAATTATAATACCAAACTGCAAGCAATTAGTAATTTTCAATGCGCTTCAGCAAAAATAAATGTTGTAACTATTCATGCAAACCCTATTGCTAATTTCGTAACCAACTCAACCTGTTTAGGAGATGTAAGTGTTTTTACAAACCTTTCAACTTCTGCTGATGGCCCTATTATTAGTAATCAATGGGATTTTAACGGGGATAACATTACGGATAACCTTATTGCAAGCCCTCACCATACTTATACTGCAAACGGTACTTATTTAGTAAAACTCGAAGTACAAACAGTTCACGGTTGTGTGAATGTAAAATCAAAATCAGCAAATGTAAATCCAAAACCGGTTCCTGCTTTTGCAGCTCCCAATCATATTGGTTGTGCTGGTTTATGTATTAATTTCACAAACAGTTCAACAATTTCTAATGGTAGTATTAAAACCACACAATGGCAATTTGGAGATGGCAGCTTACCTAATTACAACCTTAATCCAACACATTGTTATGGATCAGGAACCTATGCCGTTACTTTAAAATTAGTAAGTGATAGCGGTTGTATGAGTACTTTGGTGCA
>JBDSFC010000099.1:0-5664 GCA_039919745.1 Bacteroidia bacterium
CCTGCTAATCTTCCGTTATTATACAGTTGATTTAAGCTTCTTAGTACTTGTGGGTTTCGGTTTGATGGCGAGAACATACGCTCTACAAAATCGTTACCCGGTAAATGAATGTGCTCTTTAGAAATTGTTTTACAAGTATGGTTTAATAAATTGTTGGCATTTGAGCCCAATAATTCTACTATTTTGGTTGTCATGAAACTTAAAATTTAAGGTGACAAATATAAGAAAAGTAGTTGAGTTTTTTGTAAAAAAACGAAGCGTACTTTGGGTTATTGCCTAACAATTGACTTTCCAAAAAAAACAAAAGTATTTGTACCAGCATATAACAAAAAAACCCCGCCAATTGGCAGGGTAATATATTGGAATAAAAAAATATTATTCGTTAACCATTACCATTTTAAATGGCACGTTGATGATTGCTTGGTAATCTTCACCAGCTTCTAACATATCCTCATCATCTTCTTCATAATGCCAGTTAATAGTAACAGCGCTACCGCCTTTGTTAATACCTTCTAATTTTTTAAATACATCTAAAATGCATTTTGAAGATGATGTATTAAAATATTCTAACTGTACATTAACAGTTGTAGCACTTTTTGCAGCGCTAGAGTATTTATCTAATGCATCCACTAAAGGTTTATAAAATTCAATAGAATTTTCAGGAATTGAACGTCCTTTGATTTCTAAAATCCCACCGTTTAAGTCAAAACTGATACTTGGTGTTTTTGGTGTGCCTTCGATAGCGTATTTGTCCATAATTGTATTTTTTAATTTTGTTGTGATACTTTTATATTAAGTGTAAAGAAAGAAACTTTATTGTCAATTTCCAAAAAATCGTACTCTAATTTTTCACCAGTTTTTCTGGCAATATCTATCATCCCTAATCCGCCTCCGCCTTTTAACGACATTTCGCCATTATTAAGCACTTGTTTGTAATATTCTTTCAGTTCTTCTTTAGATAAGGAATTCACTTCGTCTAATCTTCCTTTCAGGCCATTTATATTTTCGTTTAAAATATAATTTCCGGTAAATATAGAATATTTTCCTTCCAATTTGCCAATCATGAAAATAGCTGAACGGTTATTATCGCCCGTAAAATTAGAAGAATCGTCTAAATGATGATATAAATTTTGTAAACATTCGACCAAAACATTGTAAACCTTCTTTTTCATTTTAGGTTCTTCCTGCATATTTTCCATTTTATTCTCCATTATCTGAAGAATAGACGTTAATAGGTCAGAAGTAATTTCCCCTTTAAATGAAAGCAAAATATTATTTCGCTCCATTTTGTCATATATGTCAAATACATCTACCATCGTTTTGTTAATCGGAGCTTCCACCAGCAAGACTATTTCAATTTAAATGCTACTGTACTTCCGTTAACCGTAAAAGTGGCGTCATCGTCACAAGTTCCGTTTCCAAAGTCAACGGTTCTTGTTTTAAAGCCTTCGGGGGTAAGTTCCAATATACCTTTATCAATGAATTGACATAGTTTATGTTTAATTAATGGTGAACCCTGAGGAATGTTCACATCAAATTTTTTGCCTACACGGTTAACACCGTTTGCAGTTCCAAATACTTCAACTACAGGATCTCCTCCAACAGGATTACCTTTTCCATAATTAGTAAAAGTTCTGTCAAAACTGTATTTAATTGTCCAGTTAGGGCTTGTGCAAACACCGTTATATAATTTAATGTTAAAAGTTGAGCTGATAGCTGTAGTAGCTGTAGTAGTAACAACCATACTATCGCAGGCATAACCAATACCGGAAGCTTTATGATTAATAAGGTTTAAGATCATTTTACTACCAACAAATTTTAAAGGGCCGGTAATTTTGATCATCCAACTACCAGATCTTACTTTTTGATCTGTAAAAGAATTAGCACAGGTTGAAGGAGCAAGATTTAAACTAAATACAGGCGGAACAATATATTTACCATTAATCAAATTTGTATCTGCGGTTCCTCTGTTTACCCAGGTTAAAGTATCGCAAGGAGGATTAATTGGCATTAATAACCTTCCGTTATTTGACCCTGTTCCTTTGGTATTAATAGCATGTCCGTTTGTTGCAGGTACAATTGACATATATTCCTGGTCAGCCACAGCATTATCAACAGAAGATTGAGTTTCATTATCCACTTCAACTGTTTCTTTTTTATGACAGCCCACAAAAAATAAAGATGTAAGGCATGCTAAACCTAAAACTATTTTATATGCTTTTTTCATGTTTTGTTTTTAAGGATAGACAAATATAATAATTTATTTTAAATTCCAAATTTAACTTTAAATTCCAATTCCAACCACTAAAACGTCATCTACCTGCTCATGATTTTGGCGCCATATGTCAAAATTATGCTGTAGTTCTTTCTTTTGTTCTTCAGGAGAACGCAAATGTATAGTACTTAACAGATCGTGAAAGCGTTTTACCATAAATTTCTTTCCTCTTTCACCACCAAACTGATCGGCATAACCATCTGAGGTCATATAAGCCATTGCCGGATTCTTTAAAGTAATAACCTGCGTTGTGAACATCCTGTTTATATCTAACTGGGCACCGCCAACCGGGAATTTATTACCGTCAAATTTTAAGAATTCACCTGTAGAATCAATTGTTACCAAAGGTCTGTTAGCACCTGCCCATTTCACTTCCTTAGTAGTATCATTAATTGCTATTAAGGAAACATCCATACCATCATTGGTGTTAATTTCGTTCTGGCCCTGTCTTAACGCTTCCTGTACACCTTTGTGAAGATTATTTAATATTTCTGCCGGATCTACAATGCCTTTTTCTGAAACGATTTGGTGCAATAAGTTGTGACCAATCATACTCATAAAAGCACCTGGCACACCATGCCCTGTACAATCTACAACAGCAAGAATTTTCCAGTCATTTTTTTCTGCGAACCAATAAAAGTCACCACTCACAATATCTTTTGGCTGATATAAAATAAAAGCATTTCGTAATTTTTTAAAGATCTGATCTTTTGAAGGTAATATTGCTTCCTGGATACGCTTGGCATAAGTAATACTACTGGTGATATCATTATTCTTTTCTTCCAGCTCACGTGTTCTTTCTGCTACTTTATTTTCAAGAATTTTATTTTCTTTTTTAATGGCCCGAGTTCTGTATTGAGTAAAGGCATAAATACTACCACCAGCAAAAATTATTAAAAAGAAATAAAAGAGTTTTGTTTTCCAGAAAGGAGGTACTACTTCGATAGATATCTCAAAAGGTGTTTCATTCCATACACCATCGTTGTTGGTTGATTTTACAAGGAATTTATATTCGCCACCCGGTAATTCAGTATAAGAAACATAACGCACATTAGTTGGTGCCGACCAATCATTATCATACCCTTCTAACTTGTATTTGAATTTATTTTTTCCCGGATCTGTATAATCAGATGCCGCTAATTCAAACTGAAAATAATTTTCGCGCCAGCTTAATTTTAAATATTTTTTATAAGCAATAAAAGAATCTACAGCCACATCCTTCCCTCCTCTTTTGTAACCAATAATAAAAGAAGATGGTGCATTTAAATTATCTTTAATAAATGTTGGCCTAAATACATTGTAACCTTTAGACCCTCCAAAATACATTGTACCTGAAGGTGAAACAAAAGCAGCACCAACATTATATTCTGTATTTAGTAAACCATCTTTAATACCATAACTCTTAAAAATGATATCGCTCTCTTTTAAAAGTGGGTTGAATTTAATGATGCCATAGTTTGAACTCATCCAGAAATTGTCAATGCTGTCTCTTAAAAGCGAATACAAATAGGTATTTGGCAAACCATCTTTTTCGTAAAAATTATAAAAGGTCTTGTTTGGTAATATCTTGCCAAGGCCTGCAGACGTAGCAACCCAAATATTTCCATTCTTATCTTCATTAACACCAAATACAATATTGGTTGCAATGTTCTCTGCTTTTCCTTCGTTTTTAAAAATACTTTCGATGTGTAGTTTATCACCTTCTGGAAAGCCTTTCAATTTGATCAAGCCACCGTCATAAGTACCGATCCACACATTGTTTTTAGAATCGGTAAAAATTGTATTGATATTTAAATTTGGTAATCCTTCCTTATTACCAAAGTGTTTTGTTTCAAACGTTTTTAAATTAACCCTGAATAAACCGTCGCCAAAAGTACCTACAAATAAATTGCCTTTACCATCACCTTTGAGGCATAAAACGGTACTACCTGTTTTAGTATCAATAATGGTTTTAGCTGTTTTGGTATTTTTGTCAAATCTAAGTAATCCTATGCCCCAGGTGCCAAGCCAATATGTATTTTCATTTTCTTCATAAATGGATAGAACACTGTTATCATCAAGTATTTCAGAGTAATCAGATACCTGGCCATTCTTATCCATAAAAACAAAAATATTCTCTCCACCAATAACCCTGTCTTTGTTTTTTGTTTCATAGAATGCGTAAAGATTTTCAAACTGATGTTGTTTATCATCTTCAAAATCCGGGAATTTTATTGAACGGAAAAAAGAAACGTTAACGCCTCCCAATTGAGATCCTAACCAGGAATTACCCTGATTATCTAAAAAAACTGTTTTAATAAGATTGTCATTTATCCTGAAAGGATTTACACTTTCTTTATTCTCGTTATTAATTATTTTGCCATTTAATAAATTATAAATTACAAAACCGTAATTGGTTGCGGCATACAAACGGTTACCACTTATTACAAAATGGTTTATGTTATTTAAATTGTTATCTGGCTTATCGGTAAATAAAATTTTGTCTTCTACTTCGTAAACTTCGCTGTCTATCTTAAAAATTCCAGTTTTTTGAGTTCCAATATAGATCTTGCCGGCATACTCCTGTAAACAATTAATAGATTCTAACTCAAATGGTTTAAAATCAATTAAATTTGGATTAATAAAGTTTATCCTATCTAGTTTATTATTTACAAAGCTCCACAAACCTTTTTCTTTTGTTCCAAGAAAAAATTTGTTATTAACTTCTTTAATGCAATTAACAACAACCTGCCCTTCAATAGGAAAATCGTGCTTTTTAAATGCTTTAGTGATTATGTCAACAGAAAATAAACCTTCATCAGTTCCTAAAAGTATTTTGTCTTTATTAAAAACTACAATAGAATTTATTTTAATGCCTGTTCCCTTTACAGTATTTAACCGGGTAAATTTTAAAGTAATTGGATTAAAAAAATTGAGCCCGTCACGCGTACCAACAGCAATAAGATCGCTTTGTAATTGTTTTATACAGGTAATTTCTGAGCTTGATAATGAGTTTTGATTTGTGGGATCGTTCTTGAAAATTGTAAAGTTATGCCCATCGTACTTGTTTAAACCATCCTGAGTACCAAACCACATAAAACCTTTTTCATCCTGGATAATGGATGTAACATAATTTGTACTTAATCCCTCTTCGTTGGTGATCTTTTTAAAACGCAATTGCTGAGCATACGAATTAAGCGCAACAACAAGGGCCAATACTATGTATGTATATTTTAAGAGCTTCAAAATAAACAACTAATATAATTATTATTTATACATTTCAACAAGTATATTTACAAACAAAATGTGTGGCATAGCCGGTATATTATATTTTGACAATAAATCGTTAAAAAAGTTTAACAACAATCAAAAAATTTTAGATTTATTGAAGCATCGTGGCCCAGACCATC
>JBDSFC010000118.1:0-2917 GCA_039919745.1 Bacteroidia bacterium
CCACACCAACTGGCCCAAAAATCTACTAAAACAATTTTTCCTCTTAAAGAAGATAGCGAAAGCTCTTTTCCTTCGGGAGTTGGTAAAACAATTTCGGGAGCTTCCATGCCAATTGTAGTAGCCAGCATTTTACTAATTACGTCATGAAACATTTTTATATTCTTATCATTCGGAAATTTTTTGCTTAAGCCTGCATCCAGTTTTTTATAGACCTCAACATATTTATCTGGCTCCATACCTTGCACCGCCATTATTGACGCGTACTTATCTGTATTTTTTATTATTTTATCAGCCATCTCTGCGTTAAAAGCAGTCATGATCGCGTTAAAAGGTTTTTCAAAAATATTACTTAACGAATCCATTTTAAGTGAATCCATTTTAATTGTTTGTGTAATTTGTTGGAAGGCCTGGTTAAGCGAATCCATTCTTAAATTTTTCTTATTGGTAAGTTGATTGTACTCAATAAATAAATTTGTTTCAGGAGAGCCTTCTACTTTATATGTATTTCCAAGATCTTTTAAATTACCTGTAACATTTACTTTATCGTTAGTATCTAAAACCAACATTGCAAAATTTTGCATATTTAATTTTATGCGATAAAAACCAATATTAGGAGTGTAATTTTTAAATTCGAAATTACCTTTTTCGTCAATTACAGTACTATCAACTATTACGGGTTGTGGATTAATTAGTTTCTCTAAATAAATAGTTTCTCCGTTTGTATTGCTAAAAGTTCCCTTCAATTCAAAATTGCCGGTTCTTTCAGTTCCGCCGCAGCCTGATAAAATTGCTATTACAGCAATGGCGCTAATTGTTTTAAACATGGTGTTATTTTTCAAGTGTTTCTTTTACTAATTGATTTAATAATTTCGGATCTGCTTTACCTTTACTTAATTTCATTACTTCGCCAACAAACATACCAAGTAAGCCAACTTTTCCGCTTTTGTATTCAGCGATCTTTTCTGGAAATTTTGCTAAAGCAGAATCTACAAGGCCTTGTAATTCATTACTATTACTGTTTTGAAGAAGATCAAGTTCTTTAGCAATTTGTTCAGCTGTTTTATTTTGATCTTTCATTAATTCAGGAAAGATACTTTGAGACGCGGCAGCATTACTTACTTTGCCTTCATCGATCAACAAAATTATTTCGGCGATCTTTTTTGGATCTAAAGTAAATTCAGAAATGGTTAAAGCCCTTTCATTTAAATATGCTTTGACAGGGCCCATTACCCAGTTAGCAGCGCTCTTGTAATTTGTTGTATGCGTTACCAGTTTATTATAATAGGCAGCAACTTCTTTTAGGTCTATTAATTGTAAAGCGTCGTATTCGGTAAGTTTATATTTTTGTGTATAGGTATTAAAAAGTTCATCCGGTAATGTGGGCATATTACTTTTTACCTTATTAATATATTCTTGTGTAACAAAAATAGGTTGCAGATCTGGTTCCGGAAAGTAACGATAATCATTAGCGTTCTCTTTACTTCTTAAAGAAAAAGTAAGACCTTTTACCGCATCAAAACTTCTTGTTTCTCCTACAATTGGTTTTCCTGCTTCTACAAGATCTATTTGTCTTTTTATTTCGAAATCAATAGCGCGTTGAACATTTCTAAAAGAGTTCATGTTCTTTACTTCCACTTTTTTTCCGAATTCTTTAGCGCCTTTTAGCATTACAGAAATATTGGCATCACAACGAAGTGACCCTTCTTCCATATTTCCATCACAAATATCCAGGTAACGTACTAATTTTCTTACTTCGGTTAAATAAGCATATGCTTCTTCGCCGCTTCTAAAATCTGGTTCGGTAACTATTTCCAATAAAGGAGTTCCGGCCCTGTTAAGATCTATTAAGGTTTCAAAAGGATCAATGTCATGCAGGCTCTTTCCTGCATCTTCTTCCATATGAATACGTGTAAGGTTTATTTTTTTTGTGGCGCCATCTTTTAATTTCGCTATAATAAAGCCACCATTACAAATTGGGGTTTTATCCTGTGTTATTTGATAACCTTTTGGAAGATCGGCGTAGAAATAATTTTTACGGGCAAATTGGTTTTCTTCACGAATGTCTGCATTTACTGCAATGCCCAATTTTACAGCAAATTCTATGGCTTTTTTATTAACCACCGGTAAAGTACCGGGATGGCCAAGTGTTACTACACTTACATTTGTATTTGGTAAAGCACCATATTCAGCCACATCACTACTATACATTTTTGTTTTTGTAAGTAATTGTATGTGGCATTCTAAACCAATAACGGTTTCGTATTTATCGTAAACGCTCATAAATTTGCGCTTTAAAGATACTATTTTTTAGCCGTAAACAATTGCCATAGAAACAAAAAAGGCGTCCCGGTAAACCGGGACGCCTTTTTTTAGAGTTATTTAAAATTATTCTTTAATTAATTTACCTTCTTTAATTGAAGTTTTAGTAATTAAAGAAGTTATTTTGTAAGTATACATACCATTAGCAAGTTCTTTAATGTTTAAAGCACTTTCAACATTGGTTAATGTAGCTTTGTAAACTAATCTTCCTGAAAGGTCATTAATTTCAAATGAATAGCTTCCGTTTGCATCTTGTATCAACACATTGATGTTTCCATTATTTGGATTAGGATAAATAAATGTATCCTTATCAATGATCGTGTTTTTAGCTAAGCCTGTACAAACAACCACAAACACTGTAACGTTTGAGTTAGTAGTACAACCTACACTGTTAGTTGTTGCAACGTTATACACTGTAGAAATTGCAGGTGTAACAGTAATTGCAGATGTTGTTTGCCCACCAGGTGACCAAGAATAATTTCCCGCACTTGATACCGCAGTTAATGTAGTTGAACCACCAGGGCAAAGCGTTAAACTTGGCGCAGCAGAATAACTCAACGTTGGTGTTGGTTTAACTAATATACTAATGGTTTTAGTT
>JBDSFC010000534.1:0-3603 GCA_039919745.1 Bacteroidia bacterium
TTAATGTGCTTTTGGAAACGTGGGGTTTGGATGGAAAAAATACCGGCAGTAAAATCGAAAGAATGATAAGGAACTTTCTGCCATATAATATTACAAAACAAGTTGATGTAAAAAACTGGATAAAAGATAACTGGAAAAATTATTAATCTTTTTATCAGCGATAATATTTTGAGCAATAATATTATCACAAAAGCGTTAAGAAATAAATAACATTGAAGAACATGAAAAATACGTTTAAAACAATACTTCTTTCTTTGCTAACAATTCTTTTGCTATCACAATGTAAAAAGAATCAGATTACTTACAATGCTTATTTCTATACAACAAATCCATCGGCAGAGGTTCAGCTTTCACTTTATATTGATGATAAATATCGGGGCGACCTTCCTTGCCTATATCCTAAACCCACTTGCGATAATGATACGTTAAAACAAAAGGCACTTTTCTTAACCCTAAAGAGCGGTAAGTATAAAATATCTGCTAAAGATCGCCAAGGAAACATTAAATCATCAGGAACAATGAAGGTTTCAAAAAATAAAATGTCTTCATCAGGCGGAATGGGCGGACAAGAAATTAGTTCACAATCTGATTGTTTAATTGTTGGGTTGTTCTATTAAAGGTTTGCCGCAGAAAACTAAATTACTAGGCTTTTTCAATTAAAAACATAGCGTTAATTTAATATTTTATCCTCTGATTATCAGTAAATTATCATATATTACTTAAAATAACGGTTTAATTAACACTTTAAAATTTGCTTTAAATTACAGAAAGCATTTACTTTGATCCTGTAAACGTTAAAACCAATGGAAAAAGTAAACCCTAAAATGATAACCCTTGCCAGAGAATCAAAAGGTTTAAACCTTGTTGAATTAGGCAAACTTTTAAAGTTTACACCGCAGGCAGCCTGGCAATTTGAAAACGAATACAACGTTAATGCCGAAATGCTTGAATCGTTAAGCAAGGCACTTAATTATCCACAAAGTTTTTTTTTGCAAGAAGGCGAAGGCCAACCACTCCCCTTGAGTTATCGCAAACGTAGCGTTGTGCCTACATGGGTATTAGCTAAGGTAGATGCTAACGTTAACATATTCCGATTGAACTTAGAAAAGTTACTCGGTGCTTTAAATTATCATGAGCCTGAGATTCCGGTATTAGATATTCTAAAATTGGGTTCACCACAGGAGTGCGCTAAAAAATTAAGAAAACTCTGGAAGATAGAAAAAGGACAAATAGAAAATTTAAGTGAAGTATTAGAAGCAAATAAGATCATGTTACTTTCATTTCCGTTTGATACTGACAGAGTAGATGGCAAATGTATTATTGCAGGAAGTAAATACCCTTTAATTGTTACTAATAGAAAATTATGTGGAGACAGGCAACGTTTTACGCTTGCCTACCATTTAGGTTATATTGTTATGCACTGGAAAACTTCCCCTGAATTTGACAGGGATTTATCACACGAAGCTAATTTATTTGCCGCAGAGTTCTTAATGCCTGAGAAAGATATTGCAAGCGATCTGGATAACATTACTTTCAAAGGACTTGGTGTATTAAAAAAGAAATGGAAAGTTTCTATGATCTCTCTTTTATATCGAAGTGAAGATTTAGGTTTAACAACACCCAATCAAAAACGTTATATATTAGAACAGTTCAATAATTCGGGAATAAGAAAAAGAGAACCACTTGAACTGGATATACCAATAGAAAAATACAAATTGGTTAAAGACCTAATTACAAAATATAAAACCAAACAGGAATTAAGTCTAAAAAAACTTGCAGGATTTTTTAATCTTGAAGAGGAAGATTTTTTAGATCGCTATAATTGAACCGAGATCGAGAATAATTAAAAAGAAGAAAGAATGAAAACAATTGTAAAACTTCCCCTTAGACGTTACAGTACAACGGAGTTAGCACCGTTTTATGGAAAATCTGCCCGCCAATTTCGCAGAGAATTAGCATTGATAAAACATAAGTACGGAAAACTAAGAGGGCAAAAATGGGAAATCCCACAAATAGAAATGATCTTTGCTGACTTTGGCAGACCAGATATAGAAATGGAAACCGAAGTCCATACTCTTCTAAATTAAAAAAACATTTTTTATTAAAATAATCTTGAACTGTTCTGATGAGGAACGGTTTTTTTATTTCCAAAAACTCAAAATGAATGCGGTCAAATCCGGCCAAATTCATTGACAAAAAAAGTATTTATTAAAAACATTAATTATGCGGTCATAGGCGGACATGAGGCAAAACAGTCATCGTATCTTTGATATGAGAAAAAAAGTAATCAATAAAAAAAATATAAATTATGGAAGCAGTTAGAAAATTAGAAGAGCAAATCGCTGAGAGCTTTATGCAAATTATTTACGGTGAAAAATATCTTTCGCCTGTAAAAAGAAAACGTATCAATGACTTTTGGGATTTCTGTCATGCACAATTCTGGCCATGTCAAAATTTTACAGAATTAGAAAAAGAAAAATTCAAAGAACTTATCGCAGATCATTTCATTTGTGATGATCCTAACGCAAAATTCATAGAGTTAATTGAGCGTGCAATTTTAGCTAAACGGTATATTCGTAGAAGAACTGGGCGTTACATTGCAAAACCGATTGATTGGTTTAATATTAACTTTCGTTTCGGATTAAGCGGTACAGCACGTTGGTATCAGGAATTAGAAGAACAACGTTTAACCGTTCCACATTACAATGAAGCTGTTGCATTTCTGGCACAAGCGATTCTGAGTTTTTGCAAAAACACCAATCCAGAAGAAATTGAAGAAGTACGAAACCAACTTATCGAGAACAAGCAATACGATTTGTGGAATATGTATAACAGAGCGATCATTCATTTTTTATTCATCAACTAAAAAAATATCATAATGGAAAATTCAAATCAAAATACAGGAGCCAAGATCATTAAGCTTGAACAGCCCTTTATGATAAAGCCATACAGCAAAACACAGTTGATAAAACTTTACCGGCCTATTTCACTTTACGTTTTGAATAAATGGTTAAAGGAAATTGAACCGCAAACAGGAACGATTGTAGGGCGTATGTTAAGCATCCGACAAATGGAAATTTTTGTTGAGCGTTACGGCATACCCGGACAGGCACTTCAAAAAGCAGCGTAAAAAGATCAATAAAAATTAAAAAAATAAATGCAGTTAAAAGTTAATCAATAAGCCCAAGTATAAGGTCAGTGCCGAAAAGTAGTACACGAACTTTGTCCTGTAAAAGAAAAACACGCAATGGAAAAATTAATTAAACCACAGGAAACAGACAGCCTCTCCAACCACTTTCTCACAGGTGCGATACTCTTCGCCAACCTTGATTATTCGGGGCTGTCTGCTTACGCTATCAAAGCGGCAATCGGAGGGGCAATATGGATGGTGTTCAAATTAACAGGAGACTTTCTTTCTTACAAGCTCATCAACAGGGATAAGAGCAAAGGAACGAAGGAGGAAAACAAGCAGGGATAATTCCAATGAAAAATTTGAAAAAAATATTAATCGGCACGACAATCGGAGCCGGAGTGATAGGTCTTGTCTCTTATCTAAGCTCGCTGAAAAAAACAGGCGACGAATTAGAAACAGAGATCAAGAGT
>JBDSFC010000142.1:0-3147 GCA_039919745.1 Bacteroidia bacterium
AAATCAAAACTACCACTTAAGGCAATGATCACTTCGTCTTGCTCTTTATAGGCATGCCCACCCCTGGTTTCTCCTCCTGGCACATCATACAGCCAAAAAACACGCTTAATTTCAAATGGAATGTGTGTTGGATTTTGAACAAATGTTAAGTTCCCTCTTGGATCGAGAATTTTAGGAAGATCGAGAATTTTAACAGGCATTTTGCTCTTATAAGATTTTACCAAAGATATAATTTTCCGCTTAATTTAGAAAATTTTTTCCAGGGGTAATTTTCTCATACTATCCAATGTTTATAAAGGTTACGGCCGGATTATGATCAAAATCACTTTTATATTCGAATAAAAAAAAGAACATTGTATTTTACTTTTTTTCAGAATCCTATTTTTTATACCTTTGATCATTGAAAAAACTATTTCCTATACTCTTCGTGCTTTTTTATTTAAGTTCCTGTAAAGATGGCTCAAACGATACAACCCAAAAAGTTGAAGTAAAACAACCACAAAATGTAAATGCCGAAACATTAAAAATAATCGAAGGTTTTTACAGTAACTCGATCGGTGATACACTTCTTGCAATAAATAAAGACACCGTTATTACTTTTTCTTTCTTTAAAAGATTAAGAGATACTAAACAACTTATTTTTTCTGACAAAGGAAAACTCACAAAGTTGGGAGATTCTGTTTATACGATCATAAAAAATGCGCGTATGTATGGCTTGTATCCAAACGACTATCATTTTAAAAAGCTAGAACAACTTAGCTCAGATTTCTATGATAAAAAAGAAGACGCTTATAATGTTACAGCAGTTGCAGAAGCAGAAGTATTATTCACTGATGCCTATTTAAAATTTGGCGCCCATTTAAACAAAGGTCGTTTTAGCACCGATACAATTTTACTGGAATGGAAACCAAAAAAACTGGATACCAATTGGGTAGAGATCTTAAAGATGGGATTAGAACCAGGTAAAATGCGGGTAGCATTTGATTCGTTAGAACCAAAACACGCAGGTTATCATTTTTTAAAACAAGCCATAAGAAATTATATTGTCGAAAATGAAAAACTGAATTGGGATACTATTTCTTTTAAAAATATTACAGATACCATAAAATTTAAAGAAGCGCTTAAACAAAAATTAATTAAAACAGGAGATTATAACGATACTTTAAAATTGAATGATAGTTTAAAATTAGCAACAGCCATTAAAAATTATCAAAAAAAATTCAATCTCGAACAGGATGGAAAATTGGGGAAATTAACCCGTCAAACCCTTTCTTTATCAAAAGAACAAACCATTCGCCAAATGGAAATGGCGTTGGAGCGCTGGCGCTGGGAGCCTGCCAAATATCCTGAAAGATATGCTATTGTTAACATTCCCTCAGCAGAAATTAATGTGTATGAATGGGATAAAAAACATAAACAAGATACGTTGGTTTTAAACAGCCGCATTGTTGTCGGTAAGCCCGAAACACAAACCCCAACTTTAAAAAGTAAAATAACTTACATGCTTGTTTATCCTTATTGGAGTGTTCCGTACACTATTGCCTGGAAAGAGATCTTGCCAATGGTAAAAAACGATACCAACTATTTACACAAACATAATTTTGAGTGTATTAATTTTAAAGGCGAAGTAGTTCCACCAAGTAAATTGAATTGGAAACGTTTTAGTAAAGAATATTTACCGGTAAAATTCAGACAACGTATTGGCGATGATAATAGTTTGGGTATTTGTAAATTTAACTTCAATAACAAATACGGAGTTTACCTTCACGATACAAACAGCAAACGTTATTTTAAAACTTTTTACCGCTACCAAAGTCATGGCTGTATGCGTTTAGAAAAGTTTGTGGAATTGGCCCGCTTTTTAATCAGAGATGATACTTTAAAATTACCATACGATACGTTGAACGCTTATTTTGCGAGGCCGGAACAGAAGCAGATCAATCTTAGGAAACCATTACCTATTTATGTACGCTATTATACGGCAAATGTTGAAATCATAAAGGATAAGAAAGGTAGAACGAAAAAAAATCCACAAAGCGAGGATAAGAAATTTAATCTGTTCATTGATATTTACAAGAAAGATGAGCAAATGATAAAACTGATCTATAAATGATCAATGCTTTGATGCAATTATGTCTTTTAAATTCTGAAGGTCATTTTTAAAACTTAACAGTCTTTTTAATTTCATTTTATTAGTAATAAAAAAAGCAGTAGCGATCGCAATACCAACTGCCATATAGGCCAGGTTAACTGTATATGCAGCGCCGTCCATATCGTATCTTTTAATTAAAATTGGCGCAAAGATCAATGAGATCACAAATCCAAAACTGTTACAAAATAAGGTCAGTTTTAATTTACCAAGCGCCGAAAAATAATGACTGATAATGCCAAAAAAACTAACCATTAAAATTCCGGGAGAGTATAACATCATGAGGCGCTTAATACCAACATAACCATCTCCCAGTAAATAAATAAAAAATCCTTCCGGAAGTAAAAAAATAACCAATACTGCAACGAAACTAAAAATTAAACTGGCCTTACTCAAACTTAATGTCATTTCAGAAGACTTTAATGTATCGCCTGTATTAGCCACCCTTGCCAACAAAACCGGCGAGATGCCATTTGCAATAATAAGCACCGATTCAATTAATGAAGATGCCGAAGAATATAAACCTACTTTTGCTGTACTTGGTAACAAATAATAACTATACCTGTTACAAAAAATATGCATCAACACAGCGGCCTGGCATATTAATCCATTTACAATAATTGGTTTTAGATCAAATGTTTTTTCTTTTGACGCATTAAAATCAAATCGCAAAACAATTGCTGTTGAAAAAATAAAGGCAGCTACAAACGAGAATAAAAGTGGAAACAAGTAAGAACTAAAAGTAAATTCTTTCAATACCAAAAGCGAAAAACCTAAACCGATCAATAATAATAGTGGTTGCAACAGGTTTAAAAAATTATAAATCTTAACTTTTTCTTTTCCTAAAATTAAAACGCAGTTAAATGTATTTACAATTATTAATAAAGAAACAATATATCCCAACCAGCCATAGCCCGGCACCTGCTTATCTAAAAATACAACTACAACGTTGCTCAACGAACAAAAAATAAGTGTATAGATCAATCCTAAAATGTAAA
>JBDSFC010000205.1:0-5346 GCA_039919745.1 Bacteroidia bacterium
GGGATTAACAGATTTTTTTATGGATCATGTTCCCGGTTACAATAAATTTCGCGCCGTATCAATGATCATGGTTATTGCTGAATTAACACTTCCATTGTTGGCTTTATTAGCTGTAAATGAATTAGTGAAACATAAAAACTGGAGCGAGAAAATTAAATTACGCTTAATAAATAAAGAAGTTTCATTAAAGAACATTGTTATTACAAGCGTATCAATAGTTGGTGGATTTTGTTTATTGTGTTATCTGATGCCGGATGCTTTTAATACATTTCAATCACGAGGTGAAGAGCAACAAATGATCGGTAGCTATATTCGTGGTGGTTATCCCGAAAGTGAAGCAAGAGCAGTTGTTGCAGAACTAATGCCGCAAATTGAAATTGCTCGTAAAGGCATTTTCACATCAGATGCAATACGCTCTTTAATATTTATTTTATTGGCTTTTGGCGCATTGTTTTTATTCCTTACCGGCAAGCTTAAAAAAGAATTATTTTTTGGAGCATTGGGTTTATTTATTGTCATTGATCTATGGACGGTTGATACGCGTTATCTGAATGATAAATCATTTGTTACCAAAGAACAAAATCAACAAAGTGTAATTGCAAAAACACCAACAGATGACGAAATATTAAAAGATCCTGCATTGGATTACCGTGTATTAAATATTGCCACAAATACATTTAATGATGCTTCTACTTCCTATTATCATAAATCTGTTGGCGGTTATCATGGAGCTAAACTAAAAAAATACCAGGAATTGGTGGATTTTCATTTAGATGAAGAGATAAATATTTTTAGGAAAAATGCAGGTAAAGCTTTTGCGAATGATACTTTATTACAGCAATTACTTAGCAGATTGAATGTGATCAATATGCTAAATACAAAATATATTGTTATACCAACAGGCGAAAACAAAACTATGCCTCTGCCAAATCCACAGGCTAATGGTAATGCCTGGATCGTAAAAAATTTAAAATTTGTTTTGGATGGCGATAGCGAAATTGTTGGTCTATATTACATCAATACAAAAACACAGGCCCTCGTAAATAAAAGTTTTAGATCTGAATTAGGCTTAAAAGATAATTATGAAGGCGAAGGGCAAATAAAAATGATCTCTTATGAACCCAACGACCTGGTTTATGAAAGCGATACCAAAGCTGAAGAGTTTGCCGTGTTTTCAGAGATCTATTATCCTAAGGGCTGGAACGCTTATATTGACGGACAGTTAAAACCACATGCCAATGTGGATTATGTTTTAAGGGGTCTTGTAATTCCGGCCGGTAAACATAAAATTGAATTTAAATTTGAGCCTAAATCTTATACAACCGGCAATACCATTGCGATGATAGGATCTATATTATTGTTAATTACGGTTGGTATAGGTTTATATTTAAACAAAAAGAACAATGTTATTGTTAGTTAATTTGGAAAAAGATTGAAAATTAAAGATTGAAAATTAAAGAACAAGAAGTAACTTTAAGGTAGAAATTAAAGAATTAAAAATAAATTAAAAAAAATAGAATTATGGCATTAGAAATCACCGACGCAAACTTTGAAGAACTTGTATTAAAAAGCGACAAACCTGTATTATTAGATTTTTGGGCTGAATGGTGCGGGCCTTGCCGCATGGTTGGTCCGGTGGTTGAAGAGTTAGCTAAAGAATATGATGGCAAAGCTGTTGTAGGAAAAGTGAATGTGGATCTTAACTCAGGTATTAGCGCAAAATATGGTATCAGAAACATACCTACCCTATTATATTTTAAAAATGGAGAAGTGGTAGATAAACAAGTAGGCGTTGTTCCAAAAACTGCATTAGCTGCGAAATTAGACGCTCAAATGTAATATTGAATTATTAGAATATAAAAAATCCCTTCTGAAAACAGAAGGGATTTTTTATTTTTATCATTTAAAATTTTAATTCTTTACTTCTCGTACCCGCATAAATTTACCGTTTACATGATCGATCTTGATCTCGAACATTGATGTTACAGGCATTGGGCTATAAACATATTCTGTTGAACTAAAAATAGAATTACTGGTTGCTATCTGTCCTTTTATAAAATGTAATTTATCATCGGCAATAAAATAAAAATCGTTGTTATTCTTAACCAAAGGATAAAAACCAAATTTTGCAGAAACGTAAGGTTTGCCATTATTAACGATCGCATACACATCATCTGATTTGATGTTCTTTATTTTCTCTTTCTTGTTTTTTGCTTTTATACCGGAAATCTCACCATCCTCAAAGGTTATTGAAAATAAATTATAATCAGGAACCTGCGCCTTAAATGATTCAAAAGTTCGGTAAATACCATTTGTATATTCGCTTACATTATACACTTTGATCTTTAATTTTTCAATGCTGTCTATTTTAACGATCTCATTTAATGATAGAATGGAAGCGGTGTTTATTTTTTTAGTTAATGCATCCTTTAAAAAATCAGTAATAGCCTTATTGGTTTCTTCTATAATAGAATTAGTTACATCTTTTGATTCAACAATAATAAATGTATCCACTACAGAAATTAGGTTATAAGCATTGTTACTACTGGCAAATAAATTAGCCCTAAAAAAACAATAACCATATTCGTGGCTCTCATCTGTTTTTTCAACAAACTTAAGTCTCCGTAATTGAAAAAGAAGTTCCTTTTGTTGCGGCGCTTCGCCTGTAATTTTTAAAAGAAGATCGCTAAATTGGTCTGAAAAACTACCGTTTATTTTCACAAAGGCTTCTTTGTTTAAAGCACCGGTTCTTACAATACCCATATTAGAAGTATCTTCTCTCGAATCAATAAACTTTATAGTATTATAAAGGCTATTGTCGATCTTTTTTCCACGGTAATCCATCTCAAAATATTTTGTTCTATTTTGAGCAGAAACTACTGTAACTAATACACACAAAAAGAGACTATATAAATATTTATTCATTCTTAGTTCAAAAATCGATCTGAGCTATTAAAGATAGTAAAAAAAATCTTCGGAAAAACATAGAAAAATACCCAGTGCTGGGTATGTACTTTTTTTAAAAGTCGCGCTAATTTTGATCTAAAAACCAATAAAATGAAAAAAACTCTATTAACCCTTATTGCATTTATTGCATTGTTAAACATCCAGGCACAGGTTGGCTATCATATTCAGTCACCAATTGGTAATGGGTCGGATATGTTTGTTTTAAATAAAGATTCCATTTATACATCTGTGGGTGTAACCAATAACGCACACATGATGTTAGTTAACCCTACTACAAAAGAATGGAAATATGTAAATTCAGCCAATTTACCTTTTTACGGTACGCCTGTAATGAAGGATAAAAATAATGGCATCTTAAGATTACCAACAAGTAACTCAGTACAGGTAACTACAGATGGCTGGCAAACAGTTACCGGATCAAATGCAACATTAAAATATGTAAATAAATCTACTGCCGGATATTACGGAATGAACAATGCGAGCTCAAGCTCATATAGTTTATATTTCTCACTTAACGGTACAACCTGGAATTTTTCACAGGCCGCTGGTACTATTATGTCTTTAAAAAGTTATGGCAATAAAGTTTATGGATTGGGAGGCGCATCTTCATCTTATATTTCTATGGATGGTGGAGTTACATATACAAGCGTAGCTAACACAGGTACATTTACAGGTACTTTTATTGAATTTTATATGGCAAGCGTAGACACTTTTATTGTTTTTATGGATAATAAGATCTGTAAAAGTAATGATGGAGGTTTAACGTGGACAAACACACCGGTACTTTTCACTATCGGATCAGTAGCTATAAAAAATAAAAATGAATTTGCAATTGAAGCCGCACCCGGAACAGCTACATTCTCTTATACCACTAACGGTGGCTCTACCTGGACAGGTTGTATCACTAACCAACCAACCGGTGCCAGCGGAAAATTGACTTACATAGACAATTATTATTACATGTATCCTAGTTTTAGAACAAATGATTACGGTGCTACATGGGATCATTTTTTACCAGACATGGCCGGTTATGCTTACAGTGTTGATTTTAATGGCAACAAAGGTTTATTGGGATTGGCAACCGGCAAATATTCTTATTCGCTTGATAAAGGACGATCATTTAAACATTTTACAAATACCATTGCCGGCAACCAGGATATTATGGCTGCAAAGGTTTTAAGTAACGGAACATTTTTAGCGGGTGATCGTAAAGGACAGATCTTTACAAGCTCAGATAATGGACAGACTTGGGTAAACAAAAATACTTCGGGCTCAACGCTTAATAGTGTAAGGTTTTTAATGTCGGCCAACGAAAACACAATTGCTTTAACAAGGGCCGGGTTGCCAATGGTATCAGTAGATGCAGGTGCTACATTTAGTATGGTTACTTATGGCGTAAGCGGTGGCACACATTACCAGGCAATTAAACCCAATGGGCAATTAATGGATGCACGTGATATAAATGGTTTTGAAATGCGCACTTTTGATTTTAGTGGTGCCACAAACGTTATATCTACTTATTCGAGTACCGGATCTGAAGCTTTAGGCGGATTTTATATGGTTGATAATAACATTGGTTATGTTTTGACAAGAGATAATACCAATAAAATAAATAAGATCTATAAAACAACCGATGGCGGATCAACGTTTACGCCTAAAACAGATATTGCACAAGTTGTTGCAGGCTCATCTGCTTACATCAATACTCCTTTTGTTTCAGGCATTCCAATGTTTCATAGTTTTGGTGTTGATACAATTATTTTAACCGCCAACTTTAATAATTATTATCATATTTCAGTAGATGGTGCTACTACATGGAGTACTATTACAACACCTTTTAATAATACTACTTACGGGATTAATATTTATAGAATGAATTTTTTTACTTCAAATAGTTATATCGCTTCAACCGGTGACGCTTTTAGTCCAAAAGGATTATATATAAAAGCACAAGGTGGAGGCGCTGCGGCCGTTGGCATTAAAGAGTTAAATTTTGATGGTAAAAAAGAAGCTCTGCTCCTGTTTCCAAATCCATCAACCAGCAACAATTTAATTTCATTCTTAAATTTAGAAGAAGAAGTACAGGTAACTATTTTTAATATGAACGGGCAATTAATAAAACAAGAAACTACAAACTCAGGCTCATTTTCAGTTGAAGATCTTTCTACAGGATTATATATTGTAAGAGTATGCGATAAAAATAAAAATAGCAGAACAGCAAAATTAATTATTCAATAGTATGTGTGTTTTATAAAAGCAAAAAAGCCTCAATAAATATTGAGGCTTTTTTTATTAATATATTGGATTTAATTATTTTGTATAAATTCCTGTACAAGTTATAGAAGTACTGTTAGCAGGATTAACTTCCGTATATGTAAT
>JBDSFC010000269.1:0-2751 GCA_039919745.1 Bacteroidia bacterium
GAAGGCTTTCTTCAAATTGGGATCACCAACCTGGTATTTTGATAAAGCGATATATGCTTACCCTTTACAAATTGCTATTAAATTAGGTATTCCTTTGGTTGTTTATGGTGAAAATACCAATTTCGAAAGAGGTGGTTCACTTAATAAAGATATTCCTAGTGCATTGGATCAGATCAATAACGATGTTGTAAAACCTATTGCGTGGGAAGAGTTTTTAGATAAAGACGTAACGATGAAAGATGTTCAACCGGGCGTTTATCCAACTCCTGAAGCAATAAAAAAAGCAAACTTAAACCCTGTGTTCTTAAGTTACTTTGTTAAGTGGAGTAGTCACGAAAATTATTTATGGGCAAAAACACGCGGCTTTAAATCACTTGAAGATACTGGTGAGTGGATAAGGGAAGGATTTGTTCAACAGTACGATCAGATTGATACCGTAGGTTATTTAACACACACATGGTTAAAATTTATAAAGTTTGGTCATTGGGTGCAAACCGATTATTTATCTACTTATATAAGAGAAGGCAGAACCACGCGTGAAGAGGCCATTAAGTTTATTAACGAAAAGGAACATATCCTTGATAAAAAAATGCTTGATGACTTTCTTTCATACACAGGTATTACTGAGAAAGAATTTTGGGATACGGTAGATAAATTCGCTAATAAAAGCCTTGTTGAAAAAAGAGATGGCCTTTGGAAATTAATTAAACCTGCTCACTAATTGTTCGAAATGAAACTTATCGCTGAAACAGCCATGCATCATCAGGGTGATTTTAATTACATGATCAAGATGTTGGATGCAATTGTAAATAAATGCAATTGTGATTATGTTAAAGTTCACATGCTTTTAGATCTGGATGAATATTTTGTGAACGATCATGCAGGATATGAAACTACTAAGAACTGGATGTTTAATAATGATCAATGGAAAGAGATCATTACAAAGATAAAAGATGCCGGTAAAAAGCCAATGATGTTGTTTAACGATAGGAAAGCAATTGATTTTGGAATGAAGTATTCTCCTGAATTGGTAGAGATACATTCGGTTGCTTTAAACGACACACAACTTCTTTCTCATTTAAAAAGCAGCGTCAATAAAGATACAAAAATTGTTTTAGGTGTTGGTGGCTGTACGTTGTATGAAATCGAAAAAGCAGTAAATTTTTTAGATCATAGTAATACAGTATTAATGTTTGGATTTCAGAATTATCCAACTCAATACAAGGATGTAAATTTTAATAAGGTTAAAAAAATAATGAGTCTCTTTCCCGGATTTGAATTTGGATATGCGGATCATACCGCATGGAATCATCCTCAAAATATTCTTATTACACTTTTTGGCGCAGCGCAAGGCATGCAATACGTTGAAAAACACGTAGCCATTGAGCACGGTGTTGAAAGAGCGGACTGGTCGGCAACTATCTCAATAGATATGTTTAATGATCTGGAAGAAAAACTTACAATACTCGCCGAATGTAATGGTAACGGAAATATTGAATTGAACGAAGGAGAAAAGAAATATTCTGTTTACGGGCCAATGAAAAAAGCGGCCGTATTGAACAAAGCCTTAAAGGAAGGCGATATTTTTTCTACTAAGGATATTAGTTTTAAAAGAACAAAACAGGAAACAGATATTTCGCAAATTGAAATCGATAAATTTAATGGTGTAAAAATGGCGCAGGACCTTGAAAAAGATACTGCAGTTAAAAGCGGCCATTTTAGTAAATGATCTTAAAATGAAAATTGGTGTATTTATAACAGCGCGTTTAAAAAGCTCAAGACTAAAACAAAAGATCCTGTTAGATCTTAATGGTGTATCCATACTTGATAGGGTTATTGACAGATGTAAAAGCATTGCAGGCGCTGATGGTGTTGTTTTGTGTACTTCTGTAAATCCACAGGATTCTATCTTGTATGATAATGCGCTAAATAATAATATCCAGTTTTTTGCAGGATCGGAAGATGATGTGCTTGACAGGTTATTAGCCGCTGCCGATTATTACGGATACGATGGCTTTGTGAGCATCACAGCCGATAATCCTTTATTTTCTTTTTATTATGCCCAGCTGGCGGTTGATTGGTATAAACAGCAAAAACACGATTTTATATTTATTAAAGGATTACCGATTGGTTGCGCCACTTATTTTTTAAATACTAACGCTTTGCGTATTGCCAACAAAATGAAAAAAGAAAGCAATACCGAAATATGGGGACCTTTTGTTAACCGGCCCGATTTTTTTAGCATTGGCGAGCTGGTAATTAATGGTAGCCCTTTTGACGAGAAATACAGGTTAACCTGCGATTATTCTGAAGATTACGAACTATTAAGAAAGATCTATTCGTATTTTCCTACAGATGCTATCCCGGAGGTTCACGATGTTTTTGATATTCTTTTAAAAGAGAAAGAATTATTAAAGATCAATGCGGAGAGGAAACAAATTGCTGTAGATGAAAAAGTGCTGGGAGCAATTCGCGATAATTTTGATAAACAAAATAAAAATGGAAAAGAGTATGCCGCTTCAATAGGTAAAATTCTTACTCCCGGATTAGAAATATTAAAAGTTGACTACTAGATGAAATCTTTAATTATTACAGAAAGCATTAACCTCAAAGATTCTTTAAAACTAATGGATAAAGGTTCCAGTAAAATTCTTTTTGTTGTTAACGACAAAGAAATTTTAATTGGCACACTTTCAGATGGTGATATCCGAAGAGCAGTTTTAGACGGGCACGATCTTTCTATAAATGTAG
>JBDSFC010000280.1:0-7487 GCA_039919745.1 Bacteroidia bacterium
AGGTGGGAGCGTTTCTCCTTCTTGATAAAAGAACTCTTCCGGATACTTTAAAGTTGCTACAATCGCATTAAAATTAGCAGGAGTGATTTCAATAAAATCCTGTTCCATCCTGCTAATGTTGGATGGAGAGAGATTCAATTTTTCTGCTAATTCTATTTGAGTTAAACCTCTGCTTTCACGAGCAACGGTTAACATTTTAGGATTCAATTTGGTAGTAGTCATCTTTCTATACGTTCAGTTCAACTGCATACCAAAAGTATAAATAATCTGCAATTATGCAAAATAAATTGCATATAATATTTAAACAATTCTGTATTACATTGAAATTCAATTAAATAGGGTAATTAGAATTCTCCTAACAATTTATTCTTTGGAGTTAAGGTTAGAATGGCTTCGGTTTCAATTTTATTAATTAGAGCTTTTGCGTCCCCGAAATTTTCTGATAAATTACCTTCTTCATTGTAGGTAACAATATACTGAAACTGTTTTCCTTCAATCAATTGGCTTTCAAGGAATTCATAAAGTGCAACTAAATGCGCCTTGTCCATCCCATCAAATATCCCATCATGAACCAGAAATTTTGGGCAGTTCTTATCAGGGGAAAGTGAATTAAAAAGCACCATTAAATCATATACCAAAGTTCTGCCCTGATTCTTTCCTTTGGAAAGCATTTCGTTATTTGGCAAAACGACTATCTCCAATTTTGAATCAAGTTTTAAATTCGTGCTGATATCAAAAATGGAACTATCATTTAATTCAGGATAAATTGAATTGTATATTTTTACAAATAATTTGGATATCTCTAACTCTTGGTTAACAATGGTTTGTTTTAGTTCAAGAAATTGCCCCTCAATTATTTTCTCATCTTGCTCTATTTGATTTTTCTCAATATTTAAGTCTTGATACAATTTAATTTGACCTTCTAAGTTGGAAAGATCACCTCGCTTATCACTTAATGATTTGAAGGCTTCTGTTAAATCATTGATTGCATTTTTGGAGCTTAAAAAATCAAATATTTTTTTTCGATCCTGATTGAGAATTTCAATTTGAACTTTTCTTCGTTCTATATCTTCGTTTAATTTCGTTATTTCCGCAGTAATGAATTCTCTACGTGATTCATTTAGCTCTTTCCTAAAGCTAATTGCTTCTTCAAGAGTTTTTTTAATATTCGAACTTAGAAGCTCATTCACTTCGTCATAAATATTTTTTATTTTTCGAGTGCTAATTTCTATTGATTCTTTAATACTATTGTTATATGAAAGTATTTTTTCTCTATCAATGTGGTTTTGAAATAAAATCTGTTTAATAGATGCTGTAATCTCATTTGCTTTACTTTCATCTATTTCATATTGTTTTGATAAATTAAACTGAGAGATGTTTTTTTCCAATTCCTCAATCTCCATTTTCAGTTTTTTAGATTTATTCCCTGCCTCCGGAATGTTTTTAAGATTGTATGTTTCGCTGATAAATTCTTCAATTCCTTTAATAACAGGGGCAATTCTTTTTTTATCTGTTTGTATTTTGTAATTTTTATATGAAAGTTTATTGTCAATGTCAAGTAAAAATAAATGATATTGATTTAACTCTGTTAGATTTGTTTCCTTTATATACAAAATTGGATCTAAAAATTTTTCCTTCTTAGGGCGCTGTATTTTTAAATAAAATGGGACTAATTTTCTCAACCAAGTGTTGGAGTAGTAACCTTTATAATCAGCTCTAAAAAACATTAAATCACATAGTTTCTTTTTTAAATCCTGAATCGAAATTTCAGAAAAGTCTTCATTATTCTCAGAAAAAGAAATTAAAGAAGGGTTATCGAAACCTCGTTTAATTGCATATGGCATTTTGCTTATTTCAAATTCTAAAACTATTGATATTCCCTTTAGTATTCCTTTTTCGTAAGCAGCATAAAGCCTTTTATTACGACTATCATAGGACGATAGCATACAGAAGTCCAAGAGATCTAAAAACGTTGATTTCCCGATTCCATTAAGTGATTTCTTAGAGTCTGTGGTTTTAGTTTTTTTACCATAAATAAAGTTGATTCCGTTAATGAAATTAACAGGTTCGAATAATTGCTTTGGTGTTGTATATAGACTATTTAGAATCACTTTTCGTTATAATTTTAACTTGATATTTGTTTAGTTCTATTGCATCGGCTAACCATAAAAAAGAAATGCAATTAAAAAACTGGTCCAGATTTAATCCTTCCTCCTTTTTAATTGTTTGATAAAGATCCTCAAGATTGTATGGCTTTACTTTTAATTTTCTAAGTATAAAAGAGCCAATAACCAATGGGTTCTTATTCAAATTTTCATATTTAGTAGGTTTCAACATTATAGTCCGCTAAATAAATCATTTTGTTTTAATTCCGTTTCTGAGGTTGTCTTTTTCCCAATATCACACAATTCGAAAAAATACAATACAATAGCCTTTGCATTAGAAGTATAATGAACATTTTTCACGTGTGCTTTAGGCACATATTCAATCGAAATAGTTTCAAAAAGATTAATGTCATTTATTTCAACATCAGTATTATCTACATTTAATGTTTTTAAAAATTTTGCTTGAATGTCATCTTTCAGAGCCAAGACCATTTCTTCTCCACCGTCCATTTCAATCTGATTTTCAATATACTTTTGAACTAACTGCGTCCTTGTCCATAAATTGCTAAACAAATTCCGTATTGTTTCTTGCTGAACTTCATTAAAATTTATTTTAATCTTCTCTAATAATTTTTTTAATTTTTCATTTCTACTATTTCCACTATCATTCAAATCATTTTTAATTACAATCAGTTGGGAAATGAATTTGAATATTTCTTCGATTATACCTAAGTCTTCTTCTTCAGAAAGTGCTAAAGAAATGTAGTTATTTTGCTGATTCAATGTGTTGTTTACAACAGATCCACTAGTCAAATTTCTACTTATGATTTGTTCGATATCATCAATGCCAAAATCAGATATTAGGGTGCATATTTTAAGTGGCGACCATGTTTCTATTTTTAATGTGGTATTCGTTTTCCTTAAACCATCAACAAATGCCTCAATTTCACCAACCAATACGTCATTGGTGATATAAACGAATTTTTGAACATCATTTTGTTTTGCCAAACAACCATTAAGATCAGTTTCAATTTTTGTTTTTATTTTACTAATAGTTTCACCACGAGAAGCATGTGCTTGAAAAAAAATTCTACTCACATAACAATACCCATCATTTTTCATGTCTCCTAATTTCCCACCCGCCCTAACTTGAGTGTAATCAGGATATAATTTAATAAGTAGCCTGTCGCATAGGTCTTGGAATTCAGACGCATCAATTGCCTTAATCCGATCCTCAATAACTCTAAGTATACCTGCTTTATCCATTTTTCTTATTAAACCTAGTAATCATGCAGCATTATTTCCCTGACATCCCGTTTATAAATGTATCAACAAAATTTAATATTTTACTCAATATACGATCGCCAATTTTTTGTCGTTGTAAAAGGGTAGGTTTTGTTCCTTCTATTAGATCCAGCACCTCGTCTCGGAGAGGCGTTCTTTCAGCGTATAAATAATCTTCAATTAACGCTTGAGTTTTATCAGCCGACAATTGCTCCTCCTTAACAAGAAGATCAAACGCCTTTTGTTGTTCTTCATTCCAAAATTTCTCAAACTCTTGTGTTAAATTATCTGAATCTTCTAATACCGGAAGGTTCTCTTGAATAAATCGCTCAATTAATTCACGTTTGCTTCTTAAATGCGCCTCTGTATTTAATAAGTTGAATATTTCCTTTTCTGTTTTTGTTACATCGGCTTGCACCTTTGATTTCAATTTAATTAGCAATTGAATAATGTAATTAACATTAATCTCATCACGATGGATCAGCTCCAATTCAAAATCAACATCTTCTAAAATGGAAACTTTTTCTTTTTGATGATTTGATTTAACTTTGTCGTATAAATCGAGATACTTGCTTTTATAGTCTTCGAAGAGTTGCTCATTCATTGCTAAGTCTTCCCATTTAAAGTCAGCAAAGGCACTTAAAATATTTTTAATCCGCATTAATTCCCTAAATGCTTTAATAAACTCCAACTCGTCATCTTCGCTAACTAAATCATTGACACTATTTATTGTTGGTGCAATTTTAAGCAGGGCTATAAACGCTTCGTTAAATTTCTTCACATAATCTTCGTAAGGCTTCATTATAATAACCTCAATTGCTTCTTTATTGCTAAATAGGGTTATAGCGTCATCTGTTGCGTTTTTTAAATTACGGAATACAACAATATTACCCTGAGATTTTTGCTCATTCAAAATACGATTCGTACGTGAATAAGCCTGAATTAAACCGTGATATTTTAAATTTTTATCTACGTACAACGTGCTTAATGTCGGGCTATCAAATCCGGTTAAGAACATATTTACAACAAGTAAAATATCGATCTTCCGTTCCTTTACTTTCTTTGAAATATCGTTATAATAATTGTAAAAAGACTCACTATCCTTAGTTGAGAACTTGGTTTCAAACATTTGGTTATAGTGTATTATAAACTCATCTAATTTTTCTCTGCTATGCGCATGCAAGCCATATAGCACCTTTGGCTCTTCTGCTATAGAAAGTTCATCAGGTAAGAACCCATTAGCATCTGCATCATCCTCATTTGCAGCATAACTAAATATGGTTGCAATTTTTAAATTGTGCTTGCCTTCTTCTTTTTTCTTTTGAAACAGATCATAATATTTTATAAGAGTTTCAATACTACTCACACAAAACATTCCGGTAAATTCTCGGTTGTGAGTTTTCCGATTGTGGTTGGAAATGATATAATCAGTAATTTTTTCTAACCTCCTATTATCCTCCATTAACTCCTTGGTGTCAATGTCTTCTACCTCAATGTCAATTTCAGTCGCAGTTTCTTTCTTTTTATATCTACCAACGTATTCAACCGAAAACTTTAATACGTTCTCATCTTTGATTGCATCAGTAATAACATATTTGTGTAAACACTCCCCAAACAATTCGGTGGTTGTTCGTTTACCTAATTCATTTTTAACAGCGTTTTCAGCGAAAATTGGTGTTCCAGTAAACCCAAATAATTGAATGTTGTTAAAGAAGGCTTTTATCCGATTATGCGTTTCACCAAATTGGCTTCTATGGCACTCGTCAAAAATAAAAACGATACGCTCATCCTTTAACTTTTCCATTTTTGCCAAATACTGCTGTTTACTTATTGCAGTATTTAGTTTTTGAATCGTTGTTACAATGAGTTTTGTATCATCTGTAAACTGTGTAACTAATGCTTTTGTATTATCAGTTCCATCAATGCTTCCTTTACTAAAGCTGTTGAATTCTTTAGTGGTTTGGTAATCTAAATCTTTTCTATCTACAACAAAAACTACCTTTTTAACGTGTGGCAAATTCATTAAGATTTGACTTGCTTTAAAAGATGTTAAAGTTTTTCCGGAACCTGTAGTGTGCCATATGTAACCGTTCTTATTGCTATTTTTCACTCGGTCAATAAGTGCCTCTACTGCATAGAATTGATATGGTCGCAATACCATCAGTATTTTATATGCCTCATTTAAAACAACATATTTACAAATCATTTTTGAAATGTGACACGGCTCTAAAAACTCACTAGTAAAACCATTCAAAATATTTGTCAGCCTTTTATTTTCTTTATCTGTCCAGAAAAATGTTTGCTTAAATGATTGATTACGGTTGTTCGCATAATACTTTGTATTAACACCATTACTAGTTACAAAAATTTGTACGTACTGGAATAGAGCAGAATTCGCTCCGAAAGAATGGCGTTGATAACGATTGATTTGATTAAATGCTTCTTTAAGTTCTAACCCTCTTCGCTTTAATTCTATTTGCACCAATGGCAAACCATTAATAAGCAAAGTAACATCGTAACGATTTTTATATTTGCCATCAATAGTAACCTGATGAGTAACTTGAAATTGGTTTTGACACCAATGTTCTGAATTGATAAACTCAAAATACAGATTGTCGCCATTATCTCTAACAATGTGTTGTTTCTCTCTTAAAGTTTTGGCTTTTTCAAATACTGATCCCTTGGCGAGAATATTTAGAACTTTCTCGAACTCTGTATTGCTAATTTTAAAATTATTGTGTCTTTCTAATTGTTGCTTAAGATTTGCAATTAAATCATTCTCATCCTTTAACTGCACCAAGCCATAACCCAACTTTTGCAGTTGTGCTACCAATTGTTCTTCTAATATTTGTTCAGGTTGCTTAGCCATTCAAAAATCTACTTTGTTATTTTCTTTTTATACTCTTCAATTCTCGCCATTTGATTAATTGAGTAACTTATTTTTTCATCAATTGCTGTAAGCAATTCAACTATTCGTTTTTGTTCTTCAAGAGATGGTATGCATAAATCAATTTCTGCAAGTCTTGTTGGCGAAATACCTAGCACCTTTGTGCCTTGTGCAATCTTCTTGATTTGAGTTCTTACTTTTAAAGATTTCATCATAAACCCTCCAAAGCCTGCCTGAAGTATTCTTAAATCAGGTCTTGCCAAAATCGTATGTAATCCAGGCAAAATCTTTTCACTATTAAGATTCATTAGTTCAATACATTTTCCGACATCGGCATAGTCTTCTGAAGCATCAGCAAGAATCAAATCACCTTCTTTACAGTAATTGCCTTGGTCAATTCTGCTAATATTCATTTCTGAATTTATAAAAGGAACTTTCTCTTTTTGAATATCAAAAAGTGTATTGAATTTTGTGTGAATATCTCCGTAATGAATATTTTTAATTATTCCGGAATCGTAGTTTAAGTTTTCCCTTGAAAAGGAATTTGTTGTTCTAAATGTATATACAGAACCAAATTTAACTTGATCCCATTCAGGAAAAGGCTTTCCGTTTTTATTTTTGAACTGAATTTTTCTATCAAAAACTCTTTGCATCACACCTTTTTGATACAAACGCAATAATTCAATATTATTACCTTCTGGCGTGGGAATATTTAGTTCTGTACATATTTTTGAGATTTTCTTTTCAGTCTCATTTGATTGCTGGTTTATTTGTTTTAAGAAATCGCAAACAAAATCAATGTCAACAATATCTTCTTTCTCTAAATTGTCTATATACCTTGGGAAGTTAAGATTGTAATCGTTCTTTCTTATTTCCTTTTTTGTAACTTTTCTACTATAATCCTTTTTTTCATCTCTGTTCCTATAAGTAGATATAATTTTGTCAATGTCTTGCTGACGCAAAACATTTTGCTTTTTTATTTTTTCAAAATTGAGGCTTGCATCAATAAATAGTATGTCATTTGGATTTTCCCTACATTTTTTGAAAACTAAAATGCATGTTGCATAAGTTGTTCCATAAAATATATTATCTGGTAATCCTATTATAGCATCTAAGTAATCCCTATCTTCTATTAAATATTTAAGAATATGTTTTTCTGCACCTCCTCTATAAAGAACTCCGTGCGGAAGAACAATTGCCATTGTACCATT
>JBDSFC010000312.1:0-3982 GCA_039919745.1 Bacteroidia bacterium
CATGGATGAACGCGACACAACTTTGTTTACTGAAAGCGCAAAACGCGGCCTTACGCTATTCAACGGAAAAGCAAAATGTTTTGATTGCCACTTTGGCGTAGATTTTAGTGGTAACGATCAATTTAAAAATATTGGTTTGTATAACGGAAAAGAATTAAATGATAAAGGGCGTTTTGTTGTTACCGGAAAAGCAAAAGACCTGGGAGCCTTTAAAGTGCCGGGCCTGCGCAACATTGCACAAACAGCACCTTACATGCATAACGGCATGTTTAAAACATTAATGCAGGTAATTGAGCATTACGACCAACCCGACAAATTTGTAAAAGGCGCCATTAATATTGATACCAGTATGGCTAAGCCTTTACACTTAACGGCTAGCGAAAGAAAAGACCTTGAGGATTTTATGCTGAGTTTGAGTGATGAAAGGTTTTTGATGAGGAAGTAAGAAATGTCATTTCCATCAACTTCCTTTTTCTTTGAGCGCATTTATCCAGGCCAAAGCAGCACTTTCGTTTGAAAAAAGTTTTATTTTTTGTTTCGGCCTATTTACTGTCATGTAAAAATTTGCAAGCAAACGAATAGCAAGGTTGTTTAAAACAATAGCTTCTGCCACTACATTTTTATCTTTTAATTTTGCAGCATATTTTCTTGCTTCGTGCGATGAAGTACTTCCAACCCCAGGAAAAACGATCAGGTAATAAGGTCTATCACTAACTAAAGACCTTACATTTTTATTCAATTCATCTATTTCAGGTATTTCTATCTCTGCATCTTCAAAAGTATATATGTAAACAATATCATTAGATTTGAGCTCCATCTTACAAATTGATGTAGATAAACTTATTTTAGAACTTAAATTATCGTTAGACATGATTTTTTGATCAAACAACTTTGTAAAGTATCGGCTTACTTGGACTGGCGTCGTTTTCGAAAGGAGCGATCTGTAAATTTAAAATGTAAGTGCCGTCAAATACCTCGTTAGGCACATAAATAAATTCTGTAATGGTTTTGTGCAGTTGTACATTTTCAGGGTAGTTCCAAAAGGTATGGTGCGCTTCTAATTTGCCTCCATCCTGCTCTTTATCAATGCTAGGCATATCAATTAATAAATGCATAACACCCAATTCATTTAAAAATTCAATACCTTCTTTTAAAATATAAGGCGGGTTAGTATTGCTGTAATGTGCGCTTAATTTATTTGTTCCGTTGCCTAATGTTCTGATAATAACGGCTTCGGGTTTACCGCTTTCTTTTAACACTATTTCCAGTGCTTTTCTTGTTATTACAAAATCACCATTTGGTAATTGATCCGGTAAAATAGTAATTACCTCAGCAATGAACATGAAACGGTCTAAATTTTTATTGATAGTGTAAAATTCTTTACTGATATGACCAACGCACTCTGTATGCGTGCCGTTGCCATGCGGATTAAAGGTAATGGTCCTGAAATTCACGCTACCGCCTTTATTTACGTCGCCTACCCAATCGCCCATTACTACGGGTTCTAATTTCATAGGTTCAACATACCAGGCGCTGGCGCAATCTTTTCCAGTGTGTAACGGAATAGAAATATCTATCGGCTTAAAAAAATCGATCCTGAATTCTTTTCCTTTATGAAATATGGTTGCGATCATTCCTTTGATTTAAAGTTAAAGATTCAAAGTTAAAAGTTAAGCTCTTAAACCGCAACTGCCGCTTTAATGTGTGGATGCGGATCGTAATTCTCTAACGTAAAATCTTCGAATTTAAAATCAAAGATAGATCTCACGTCAGGATTTATTTTCATTTTTGGAAGTGGTCTTAAATCGCGTGTCAATTGTAGTTTAGCCTGTTCAATATGATTTGAATACAAATGCGCATCGCCAAGCGTATGAACAAATTCTCCCAATTGTAAATTACACACCTGCGCTACCATCATCATTAATAAAGCATAAGAAGCAATATTAAACGGCACTCCTAAAAAAATATCGGCACTGCGTTGGTATAACTGGCAACTTAATTTTCCATCAGCCACATAAAATTGAAAGAACGCGTGGCATGGTGGCAATTTCATATTATTAATATCAGCCACGTTCCAGGCACTAACAATTAACCTTCGTGAGTCAGGATTTTTTTTGATCATATCGATCACCTGCGTGATCTGATCAATATGCCCACCATTTGGTGTTGGCCAATTGCGCCATTGGTAACCATACACAGGACCAAGATTACCATTTTCGTCCGCCCAATCATCCCAGATACTTACACCGTTATCTTTTAAATATTTAATATTAGTATCGCCTTTTAAGAACCAAAGCAATTCGTGAATAATACTTTTTGTATGTAATTTTTTAGTAGTGCATAACGGAAAACCTTCCTGCAAATTATAACGCATTTGATAACCAAAAACACTCACCGTTCCTGTTCCTGTTCTGTCTGTTTTAGTTGCGCCTACATTTAATACGTGTTGCATTAAATCGTGATACTGTTTCATAGTGTTTTGATCAATTTATACAAAAATAAAAATCCCCTGGTTTATTAACCGCGGGATTTATTAAAAGTTTTTAGTTTTAGTAAAATTAACGTATCAGGTTGACGTGCCCGGTAAACTCTTTATAGCCTTCACCGTGGGTTCCAAGCACTTTGATCTTATAAATGTACACGTTTTCTTCGGCATGTTTGCCCTTAACCGTTCCATCCCAACCCTTGCTATAATCTCTTGAAAAGTAGATCTGGTTGCCGCCACGAGTCCAGATTTCCATTAAAAAATCATCTGTAGAAAAACCAATACCCTGTACCCTGAACAATTCATTTTTTCCATCTTCATTTGGAGTGAATGTATTTGGAATGTAAATGCTCATGTCATCAATTACTTCTAATAATTTAAAGATAGTATCCGCGCATCCCTTATCTGTTGTAGCAATTAAAACGGTAGGGAATTTTCCAACGCTCTCATAAAAACGCGAAGGATTAGTAACGTTGGTCGTATCAAAGCCATCGGTACCTGTACCACTAAACATCCAGGTTTGTAAGGTAATAGGGCCATTTAAGTAAGTAGGGTAAAAAGTAACATGATTATCTGTAAGCGTTGGAAATTCTGGCACATGATAAAAATCTGCATGTGGTTTTGGATACACTGTAATATCATCCAAATATTTAAAAGTCCCCGAACAACCGTTAACACCTTTGGTAATAATTTTAAGCTCATAAATTCCCGGATCATTAAGGCAATAATAAAAACTATCTCCCTGTATCTTATTGATGCCGCCAAAATCGTAGGTTATTAACGCAGCATCGGTTCCTAATTTTGAATTATAAAATGTGCAAAATGGTTCGCAACCAATGGTATTATCAAGGTGCAGGTTCGGCTTAGGTGGCTGTTTTACGTTAACAGTAAATGTGTGTGCAATGGTGTATGTAGGGCAAGAAATGTCATAAGCATAAAGATTATAGATGATCGTTCCTGTTGGACTAAGTGTTTGTGTATTACCTGTTGGAGAACTTAAAAACACTGAAGGATTCCAAACGTAAGCATAATTGGTGCTTCCACCTGTTGAACCAACAGTGTACCTTAACGTATCTCCAGTACAAATAGAAACACTATTTGGAACTAACGAAAATTGAATGGGTGAAGCTACGTTTACAATAACCTGTTCGGTTGTAGAACAAAAACCCAGCGTGGCCGTTAAACTGTAAGTACCCGAATTAGCTACTGTAGCATTTGGGATCAATAAATTTTGTGTGTTTGAAACAAAACCGCTTGCATTTTGCCAGGTGTATGAGCTGGCGCCTGCGGGACCTGCAATACTTATTGGCGAATTATAACAAACCGATTCTGAAATTGGTAATGTGAATGTAACAACCGGGTTAACAATTAAATTTAATGTGTTTGAATTATTACAAGTTAGAAAACCATTACTATAACTTGTTGTGATCGTATATATTCCGGCAGCAGAAACCTGTGTGTTGAATAAAGTAGCATTTGGTGTATTAGCTGTGTAAC
>JBDSFC010000317.1:0-4953 GCA_039919745.1 Bacteroidia bacterium
ACTATATCTGGCGAATTTTAGATGAAACAAGAAAAAGACCTGTTTATCATTTTGGTAAAGTAGAAGGAAAAATTTTTGACGAAGTAAAATAATTTAATGAACAAACTTGTAATTATTGGTGCTGCTGAACTTGGAGGCCTTATCCATCATTTGGCCAGGCAAAGTGGCGATTATGAAGTTGTTGGTTATTATGATGATCATTCTATTTTAAAAACGTTTAATGCTCTGCCGGTTTTTGGAAAAACAGATAGGATCATTAAAGATCATCAATCAGGTAAGTTTGATTTTCTATTTATTGCAATAGGATATAATCACATGTTGGTAAGAGAAAATTTATTTAAACAGTTTAGCGGAAAAATTCCTTTTGCAACAATAATTCACAATTCAGCATATGTTGATAGAAGCAGTAATATTGGCGAAGGCTCTGTTATTTTTCCAGGGTGCGTTATCGATCAATTTGTAACCATAGGAAAAAATGTATTATTAAATACAGCGGTTTCTGTTTCTCATCATTCATCCATTGATGATCACTGTTTTTTAGCGCCACGTGTTGCAGTGGCCGGGCGTGTTAACATTAGTCAAAATTGTTTTATTGGTATTGGGTCTATCATAAAGGATCTTGTAAACATAAAAGATAATTGCATTATTGGCGCAGGATCCCTAGTTTTAAAGGATGTTGAAAGTAACAAAAAAGTATACGGCGTTCCTGCAAAAGTTGTAGAAGATAATATTAAGTCTTAAAAACTATATTTTGAAAAAAAACATTTTAATTACCGGCGTTGGAGGAAGATCAATTGGCTCAGGAATACTGCATTCTCTTCTTCGCTCAAATTCTGCATCAAAAGACAAATGGAATATTCACGTTTCTGATGCAGATAGTTTTTCATGGGGTCTATATATGGTAGCCAATGCTGTTAAAGCACCTCTTGCAACAAAACCTGACTATGTTGAATTTATTCTCGATTACGTACAAAAAAATAATATCGATGCTATACTACCAGGCACAGAAATAGAAACCCAGGTTCTTCTCGAAAATAAAGAAAAATTTACCTGTCCTATTATTGCAAACGATCTGGCATTAATTCCATTAATGATGGATAAATTTATAGCGGAGCAAAAAATGAAGGAACTTGGCCTTGACTTTATTGAAACCGTTCCACTAAAAGATTGGAAACAAATTAAAGAAAAATTTGGCTTTCCTTTGATCGTTAAACCTACAAGGGGTACTGGGGGTTCAAGAGGGCTTAACATTGTCACAACAGAAAAAGAAATGTTGGATATTATTGACAGCTATAGCGATAACGTTGCGCCCTGTGTGCAGCCATATATTGGTACTGAAGATGATGAGTATACGGTAGGAATTCTCTCAGATAAAGATGGAGCTCTTATAGACAGTATTGTTTTAAAAAGAAAACTTACCGGCCTGTCTCTTCTTCAATCAAAAAATTTTGAGAACAGGACGATTGCAATTTCAACAGGCTACTCGCAAGGTTATTTTATAAAAGACGAGCAGGTTAGTAAATTCTGCGAAGACCTTGCTCTAAAATTAAAAAGCAAAGGCCCTTTGAACTTACAGTTAAGAAAACACAATGGTAAGATCTATGTTTTTGAGATCCATACACGCTTTAGTGGCACTACAACCTTTAGAGCTGATGTTGGGTTTAACGAACCGGATATTTTATTAAGGAACCATTTATTCAATGAGAAATTTGGCAGATTAAATTACACCTACAATGTTGCCTGCATTAGGGCATTTGAACATGTTGTAGTGCCAATAGATAAAATGCTTTAATGGCAAAAAAAATTAAAGTTGTATTAATTGGAGGGAATGGAATAATTGGAACTTCACTCGTTCAAATTTTACCTTCAAATACTATTGAGCTAACAGTTGTTTCAAGAAATAAACCTTTATTAAAAAGCACATTTATAAAACACGCTGCTAATGGATCAGCAGATCAACTTTCAAAGAAACTAAAAGGAAACTTTGATGTGATGATTATAAATTCAGGATACATTAAAGAAACAGTTTCGCTTGTTGGGCAGGTTAATAATTTTGATGTTAACCTTAAGTATGTACTCGAACTACTTGCACTTGCAAAAGATAAAAAAGTAAAAAAGATCATTTACACAAGCACATTGGCTTTTTTGCAAAAGCCATTCTTAAAAAAAATAACTGAGCAGAATCCTATTGCCGCGGATAATCTATATGGTGCAGCAAAATATCTGGCTGAATCATCCGTGGTTTCTTTTTGCATAACAAACAAAATAGATCACTATTGTTTCCGCGTACCAAGCCCTGTAAATACTAGCGATCTTAATTTGCATAGCAATGTTCTAAAGACTTGGACAAACTACGCTAAAAATAAAAAAGATCTTACTATTTATGGAAAAGGTAAACGTCATCAAAACTTTGTAAATACAAAAGATATTACTGAAATATACAATCAAGCAATTCAAAAAAAGAAAAAGTCCGGCATATATAATTTGGCTTCACCTTCATCTATTGATATGAAAGAACTTGCAGGAATGATCGCTAAAAATTTTAAAGTTAATGTTGTTCGCGACCTTACAAAACCTGAAGATATTTCCTACAAAAATATTTCTATTAAAAAATTAAGTTCAGCATTTGATACCAGTTCATTTCAGTCGTCAAAAAAAGTTATTGACGAGCTGCTAAAAAATATAAAATGAAAATTGCTGTTCTAAGCGACATACATTGTAATAAATACGCGCTTAGCGAAGCGTTAAAATTAATTTCGGAACTCGGGGTTGACCATTGTTTTTTTCTTGGAGATTATTTTGGGTATTATCCATGGGCTCTTGAAACATATAACTTACTAAAAACCGTGCAGCATAGATCAACATTTATCATTGGTAACCATGACGAAATGATGATCCGAAAGATTAGCCCTGATCCAGTACCCGAATATTGGGACGTATTAACTAAAAATAAAGAACAATTGCCTGATGAAGCCATTAAGTGGCTTGAATCTTTAAAATCACACGCTCTTTTAAGGATCGATGGATTGCAGTTCTCGCTTTATCATGGAACACCTGATGACGAACTTAATGGAAGATTTTATCCCGACAATGAGAATGCCTTTAAATGGTTTCCGCAAACAAATGAGGTTGTGCTTTTAGGACATACTCATTATAAAATACTTAAACAAACCGATGAGGCGGGTTTTATTTTAAATCCAGGATCTGTTGGCCAGGCAAGAGGGAAAAACACAAAGCCAACATTTGCTCTTATAGATACAGGAACCGAATCTTTTAAATTTATTGAAATAAATTACGATGTTGAGAAAATAATCAAAGAACTTGAAGGTATAAATTGGTATCCAAGAGCTATTGAATCATTAAAAAAATCTATAGAACATTAATTATAAACAATGGATCCAAAAAAAATATTAGTAACGGGCGGTGCCGGCTTTATTGGCTCTCATCTTACCGATAAATTACTATCGTTAGGTCATCATGTAACAGTGCTTGACAATTTGCGTAATGGCAAACTTGAGAATTTAAAGGAAGCTTCTGCAAATAATAATTTTAAGTTTGTAAACGGAGACATCCTTGATGTTAAAACCTGTACAGAAGCAACAAACGGAATTGATATTGTTTATCATTTAGCTTGTCTTGGTGTAAGGCATTCGCTTCATAGTCCTTTTGAGAACCACTGTGTAAATGCAGAAGGCAGCCTTAATGTATTAGAGGCTTCAAAAAAAAATAAAGTAAAACGCTTTTTTTATATTTCTACTTCTGAAATATATGGCGATATCAAACAATTTCCGATTGATGAAAATGGCATTCCTTTACCAAAAACAGTATACGGCGCCAGTAAATTGGCAGGTGAAAATTACGCCTACTCATATCATATTTGTTTTGGAATGAACGTTACGGTGTTGCGAATCTTTAATAATTATGGCCCCCGTGCCCATTATGAAGGGGATGCGGGAGAGATCATCCCGAGAAGCGTTGTAAATATTTTGTATGGACAAGCACCAATTATTTTTGGTGACGGAAATGTTACCCGCGATTTTTTTTACGTAAAAGATACTGCCTCTGCACTATCCCAATTGTTGGATATTAATTCAATTAATGGTGAAATTATTAATATAGGAACCGGTATAGAAATAACTATGAAAGAATTGCAACAAAAACTTTTAGAATTAATGGAAAGTAAACTTTCTATCAATTTTATGGAAGATAGGCCGGCTGATGTGCCACGATTATGGGTAAACCCTTCAAAATTCCTTAAGATCACAAATTTTAAACCTACCTATAATTTTGAAAATGGGTTAAAAGAAACAATCAGTTATTACAAAGAAAAATCATCTAAAAAAAATCTTATAAGCGAAATCGCTATAAAGAATTGGGAAAAATAAAAAATAAATTATGAAAATTCCGGTAGCAAAACCATATCTCACAAAAGAAGAAGCGCAAAGTGCCTACGATACCATACTTACAAACTGGGTAACTCAGGGGCCACGTGTACAAGAGTTCGAAGAAAAATTTGCGGCTTATGTTGGATCTAAATATGCAGTAGCATTATCTAATTGTACAACCGCATTACACCTTGCAATGATAGTTGCAGGTATTAAAGAAGGCGATGAAGTTATTTGCCCTTCAATGAGTTATATTGCAACACCAAACTGTATTACATACGTTGGGGCAAGACCTGTTTTTGCAGAAGTAAATTCTGAGACATATAATATTGATTTAAAGCATGCCGAAAAACTTATTACATCAAAAACAAAAGCGATCTTAATTGTTCATCAAATTGGGTTGCCGTCAGATATAGATGCATTTAAAGATCTATGCGCAAAACACAATTTAAAACTGATAGAAGATGCCGCATGTGCTGCGGGCTCAGCTTATAAAGGAAAAAAAATCGGTTCGCATTCTGATCTTGTGTGTTTTTCTTTTCATCCACGCAAAGTTATTACAACTGGT
>JBDSFC010000363.1:0-8918 GCA_039919745.1 Bacteroidia bacterium
CCGCGATAGTAAACTTTGTACTATTGGCGAAGGAACCAGCGAAATACAAAAACTGGTAATAGCCCGCGAAATACTAAAATAGTTTAAAACTTAAAAAACCGCTCCTTAAAAGCGGTTTTTTTATTTAACTTTATAGTAAGATTTTTTCTTTAAAAATGAGACATTACTCAACACACGCAATAGATCAGCTTACAAGGCATGCCATGAAAGACACTTCCGGTTTTAATTGGTTAATGAATAATGGCCATAAAGAATTGATAGCTGTTTTTGATGCGATACGCGACGATAAAAAAGCATTTCAGTTTTTGTGGAATAATAAATATTTTGTGCTTGCCGCTTTTGTAAATGCTATTTGGGATGATGAAAAAGCTTTTAAATTTTTAATTGATGCCAAAGAATTTGAATGGGCTGCCTGTGCAAATATTGTTAATGGCGATGAAAAGGCAGAAGAGTTTTTAAAAAACTCTGGCAATGAGCATTATGTGCTTTTAGCACATGCTATTCAAATGCGTATACATGAAGATGGTGACAGAAATGTTAGTCCATGGGGCGTTATGAAAAATTTATTGAACTTTAAAAAAGATGTTGAGTGAGAATAATTGATAACATACCACATAAAAGTATGACCATTAGTATTTTTCAGATGAATGATAAATACCAGGTGCGTTTTGAAGCCGGGCCAATGGAACAGCTTTTTAAATTTTCTATAGAAGAAGTTAAAGGTGTTGAGAATTTAAAAAAACTCATTAACGAAGATTTTATTGAGAAAACCCGTTTGCGTTTTAATGATATGTTCATGCAAATGAAAGATCTTCCTGTATAATGATCATCTTCCACAATACACGCTGCTCAAAGAGCAGAGAAGCCTTAGATCTTTTAGAAAAAGGCAATTGTGAAATTGAGATCCGCGATTATCTGAATCTTCCACCAAGTAAAAAAGAATTAAAGGAAATTCTTACAATGCTTAAATGTAAGCCTATTGATATTGTAAGGAAGAACGAAGCTTTGTACATCGAAAAATATGAAGGAAAAAAAATAACCGATGCCAAATGGCTCGAGATCCTCAATAAAAATCCAATTCTTATTGAGCGCCCAATTGTAATTGATGGCGAAAGGGCTGTTATTGGCCGTCCACCCAAATTAGTGATCGATCTTATTAAAAAGAAGAAAAAATAAAATATGAAACATAGCGTAGTAAAATTTGCGGCTGTGTTACTTTGTTTTTCTTTTTATTCCTGCAAAAAAAATGTTTCTGAAGCCTCTTTTTATTACTGGAAAACAAAATTCAAAATTTCTCAAACAGAAAAAAGCGCCTTACAACAACTCAATGTAAATTCTTTATATGTTCGGTTTTTTGATGTAGATCTCGAAAAAGAGTCCGGAAAACCAATACCTGTGGGTGTCATAGAAGGTTTAGACTCTGTTCCGCCAAACACAAAAATAATTCCTGTAGTTTTTATTACAAACCGTACTTTTTTAAATTTAAGTAAAGAAGAGGTATTGCTTCTTGCTAAAAATGTTGTCTCTAAAATAAATTCCATTAAAAAAGATTGTAATGAATTACAATTCGATTGTGATTGGTCTGGTAAAACAAAAACAAATTATTTCTTATTTCTTGAAGAAGTTAAAAAACTTCTCTCTAAGAATACTGCGCTTACATGCACCATTCGTTTACACCAGGTAAAATATGCTTTAAGATCAGGTATTCCGCCAGTTGACCGTGGTATATTAATGTTTTATAATATAGGCGATCTTTACGATCAAAATGAAGCTAATTCTATTTATAACTCGCAAAATGCAAAAAAATATATAACTTTTATAAAAGACTATAAGTTGCCGCTGGATGTTGCTTTGCCCGTATTCAGGTGGTTTGTTCACTACAGGAATAATACTGTTGTTGGTTTGATCACTAAGGATAATATGCCCAAAACTAATGATACACTATATTTTTCTCAACTGGAAAATAATACTAAATTTAATGTAAGAACTGATCATTTAGAGAATGGGATCTTTTACAGAACAAATGATGTTTTAAAATTAGAAACGCTTAATGATGAACAATTAATTGAAGCGGCGGAACTGGTAAATGAAAATTTGAAAAAAGAAGATCGGAAAATTATTTTTTATGATCTTGATGAAGACAATATAAAGTATTATGACAAAAAAACCTTTACAAAAATTATGGCTGTTTTTAATTAGTGGCCTTGCTATAACTACTATTACAGTTTTAGCTTGTGGTGGCGGTGATTGGGACGGAACAGAAGGTTCTATGTTTACACCCGAAATAATTAACCAACCAAAGTATAAACCTTTTTTTAGAACGCAGGCCACCCCTTTTTATGATGGTTATGATGATGCCAGTGCCGGAATTTTTAAAGAGCAAAACACAAAAGACTGGATGGCGTATTTGGGAAATAATCTTACTAAAGAAGCGATAAATTATTGGTTGTATTAGGCGTCTATTAATCAAATAGATTCTATGATCTTTGATATTAAAAAGAAACCTGCCGCGCTTACTGCAAAGTCTCTAAGCTATAGTTTAAAAATGGTTCAACCAGAAAGCAAAGCAACAGGTTTTTTATATTTTTTAGGATTTGCAAAACGTAATGAAGAATTCACAGTAAAAGAAATAAATTACTGGGGCGATGAGACTAAAAAGAAAGAAGTTTATTCCATCACAAAACAAATTGCAGGCGGTGTAAATTTTTTAGCAAAGGCTACAGACCCGTTTATGAAAGAGCGTTATGCTTTTCAGCTGGAACGTTTATATTTCTTTAATAAAGAGTATGATAAGGCCAGTAAAGTATATACTGACAATGAATCTGTTTTTAAGTCGGAAGATAATTTAAAATGGCGTGCATTAAGTTATTACGCTGGCGCATATTACCGTCAAAAAAAATATGCCCAGGCCAATTACATTTTTTCTAAGATCTACGATAATTTTGCCCCGCTTCAAAAAACTGCTTATTTATCGTTTCATCTTTTGCAACAAGTTGACTGGAATGAATGTCTTGGCCTTGCAAAAAGTACGCGTGAAAAAGAAGTGCTTTGGCAGATGTTTGGCCTTTATAATGATAATGTAACAGCTATGAGAGAGATCTTAAAGCTGAATCCTAATTCACAATTAGCAGAAGTTCTTTTAATGCGTGCTGTAAATATAGAAGAAGAAAAATTTACCGGTATTGAAGGAAATGATATGTCTAAACAAAAAGATCTTTCCGAAAAAATTGATAAGAGCCTGGTAACTTTTCTTAATGAGACATCAGGAACTAATTCAACTAACAATCCTGTTATCTGGCATTTATCTGCTGCTTATGTTAATTATCTGAAACGTGATTTTGCAACAGGTGATAAACAATTAAAACTGGCTGAGAAATATTCTAAAACAACCAACTTAATAAAATCACAGTATCATTTGATCAGTTTAGTTGGTAAAGTTTCCCGGATTACAGACTTAACGCCAAAAGTGGAAGCTGAATTGCTAACCGATCTTAAGGTAATGTTTAAAGATAAAGCTGATGAATCATTTAGAGCGAGTGCTGCACAACAATGGATAAGAAATACACTTGCAAAATTAGCGATCCAAAAGAACGAGCACGATAAGGCAGAATTAATTGCAAATGGCATTGAAAGTACACGTTTTGAAAAAATTGAGGATCTAAAAAGTATGATAGCCTATTGCGATAAAGAACCTAAAAGCGAATTTGAGAAATTATTTACAGAAGTTTCTTCTCTCTCAAAATTTGAGTATATAGAACTCCTTGCTATTCGCTATGCGCATAAAGATCAGTTGGAAGATGCATTGAGGGCATATAGATCTATACCAAAACACAACGTTGTTTTATTGGGTAACCCTTTCACAATTCGTATTAAGGATTGCCATGATTGTGATCATGAAGCCAAACAAAAAACAAAATATACAAGCATTTCTTTTGTAGAAAAATTAATAGAAATGAAAGGCATTGCGACAACAAAACCAACTGAAGCGGCACAAAATTATTTTTTAATTGCCAATGGTTTTTATAATATGACCTATTATGGTAACGCGCGTTATTTTTCTGTTAATCGTGTGAGTGGCTGGAGCTATACATCACCTCTTAGTTGCGCTCTTGCATTAAAGTATTATTTATTGGCGAAAGAAAACTCAACCGATCAGGAGTTTAAAACTAAATGTACATTTATGGCGGCTAAGTGTGAACAAAATGAATTTTTTAATAATAAGCCGGCAAATTATAAAGGTGACTTTAAATCAGGAACTTATTTTGCTCAGATAAAAAAAGAATACGCGGCAACAAAGTATTACCAGGAAATTATTAAAGAGTGCGGTTATTATAGAACTTATATTGGAAGATAAATTTTAATAAATGTAGTGAATGAAAAAAGCTGGAATTATATGTATTTTAATTGGTATTATTAATTTTTTTTGGTTAGAATTGGTTAAGGATAATACAATTCATTTTGTTGTTGCTTTTTTTTCGTTTGCTTTAATTGCATTGGGCTTTTCTTTTTTTGCTTTTACTTCGTCTTTTGAAAAACGAAAGAAGATCGCTAAGATCTTTTTTATTATAAGTGTTTTTTTACTTGGCCTTTATTTTTTATTTACGTAATTATACCATCTTACACCCACAGTTTACACAATATGTCATACCAGATTTGAAAATTTTTTCGTAAATTTATAGTAATGAAAAGTAAAAAAATCACTAGACCTAAAAAACCCACCAAAAAAGCTATCGTAATTAAAACAGATAAGTCTTTTGATGAGTTGATTGAAGAAGCGTTTAATGATAAAGTTTTTAAAAAAGATAAAGTAGTGCATGAGCGTAATGCTAAACCGCAGGAACGTACGCCAAAACCTAATAAGAAAGGTTAATTCAAATCACTTTTAAATTCGTTCATTAGTAAAGTCAACACGGAATCTGTTGCTCTAAAATGTTGTTCTCGTTCTCCGTTATCAATTAAGCTATCTGTGATAAAATTAATGCGTTGTAAGGAATAATTTTTTCCTTTAACCAATACTATTGCTTTTTCATAAGCAACACTATCGTATTTCGCTTTAGCGTCACTAATTGACATTCTGCATTGACTGTGCAAACCGATAATGCTGTTTAATAACGCTTGTTTATTTGTAACTTCTGATTTTAGTGTAATTAATTCCACTTTGGCATTGTCTATAAAAACCTTATTGTAACCAAGATCCCGTACGGTGTCTTTTGATTGCTTGGGTTGTTCGGTCATTGGTGTTGGTTCATTTTTGCAGCTAAATAGTATAACTGCGAAAGAGGCGTAAAGTAATTTTTTCATAATAATTTGTTTAAGTCGCTATGTGCCTCTTGCAACGTTATTATAAAAAATCAGCGTGGACAATTAACTTATCTGCGACTGAGGTACTGGTATACCATGATGCAAAATAAGAAAACGCCCACGCCTTGCCGTGAACGTTTAAACTCATCCTTTGCATCATTAAAAATTACCAGTTTTCAGTCGCAAGAATTAGCTAAACGCTAATATGTATATGTTCTTAAAGTTTTTATTTCATGTATCAAAAATAACAAAAATCCCTATATTTATGTCAGTAATAGCAATACCCTTCTTTTCAAACGGAAAATTAAAAGCCCATATATGTTGGGTTAATGAAAAAACTTACAAAAAACACATGGAAAACGGTGAAATAAATGAGTACACAGTCTCTGCCACTTTTACACGAAAGTATCTTTCTGACAGAGGTTATTCCTATGAATATTTTGAGGCATTATCAAAGCATCCTATTGTTAAAACAGAACATTTGGTAGCGGAATGGCGCTTTGCTGATGTGTTAGAAATTCACAGTTTAAAAGAGATTTTTAACGTCGTAAATCTTAATTTCCATGAATTTATTGAGGCTTATTGTGAACATTTAAAATCTTTATAAAACAGGGGAAATTTCTTAAAAGTGCCTCTGTAACACCCGTATTTACTGCTATTGTCTATCTAAAACTAATTTCGTATATTCAATACTCTAAATCTATGCGAAATGATTATTGCCGATATGACTGGTTACTTTCGCAATTTTTCTACTGATGAAGATTGTAGAAAGTATCTAATTAATAAGTTTTGGAAGAATGGGCCTGTTTGTCCTTACTGCAAAAATACTGAGCGAATTTACGCTTATAAAAGTCGCCCAATCCATAAATGCCCTGAGTGTAAAAACCAGTTTACTATAACTACGGGTACTATTTTCGCTAATTCACGGATTCCACTGCACAAATTATTTCTTGCGTATTATCTAATCTCTATAAATAAAAAAGGAGTTAGTTCTACGCACCTGGGTCGTGCATTAGGAATAAGTCAAAAAGCAGCTTGGTATCTTGCCCACAAAATACGTAGTGGTTTAAAAAGAACTTCAAACAAGAAATTATCTAATACGGTTGAAGTTGATGAAACTTATATTGGTGGGCGTAAACGTGGTTTTGCCTATAAGGGTCGTAGCACAGCAAATAAAACTCCTGTATTTGGTATGATTGAACGCAAAGGCGAATTAATTATTATGCCTGTAATTGATACCAAACGCAAAACATTGGAACCTATTATTCTTGGGTTCGTTGAAAAAGGCACTAAAGTAATGTCTGATGAATGGTGGGCTTATACAAAACTCGCCCGCTATTATAAACATCAAATGGTAAAGCACCGTGCTAGGGAATATGTGCGTGGAAACGTGCATACAAATAGTATCGAAGGCGCTTGGTCACAACTTAAAAAAGCAATAAATGGTACGCATCATAGGCCAAGTAGAAAACATCTTGGTAAATACTGTGATGAATTTGCCTTTAAATTTAATAACCGAAACGACAAAGATTTTGAACGTTTTGAAAAAGCAATTGCTACCAGTAAATTTTTAATTCACCAAAAACACATTACAAACTAAAGATTTTTATGACATATTGTGTACCTGTGTGTTATCTTTGGTGTGTAATGGTATAACTACGTTTATTTAAATACAATCGGCTTCCTGGCGCTAGTATTATTTCAGTAGTTTTATTTTACTTTTTTTCATTCATTTTTTTACCCATTCATACAAAAAACAGGATCGATAAATGGAAACAATATACACGAAAAGCATGGCATGCCTTTTTACTTTCGGTTGGCGATCTTTTTAGCCTTTGTGCGATATTTGGTGGACTATTATTCAGGGTAATGCACTGGCCAATGAGCGAAATTATTCTTATTATAGGAATCGTTGTTTTGGCCGTTACATTAATAGGATGGAATAGATTATTCAGCCGTGAAATTGTTCTAAGAAAAGAAGCTGAAGAAAGAGTGAAACATTCTTTTTTAGAACTTGAAGAAAAAAATAAAGAGATCTTAGATAGTATAAATTACGCAAAACGTTTGCAGGATGCTATTCTACCTTCTGAAAGGATCTGGTTTAATTATTTGCCGAATAGTTTTGTGTTATATCAACCAAAAGATATTGTGGCCGGTGATTTTTATTGGATCGAAAAAACAAATGACCAGATATTATTCGCTGCCGCGGATTGTACCGGGCATGGTGTGCCCGGAGCGATGGTTTCTGTTGTTTGTAGCAATGCTTTAAACCGCGCTGTAAAAGAATTTAATATCACCGATCCCGGAAAGATCTTAGATAAGGTACGCGAACTTGTTATTGAAACTTTTGAAAAAAGTGAGAACGAAGTAAAAGACGGAATGGACATTTCTCTTTGTTCGTTAAACTTAAAAACAAATGAAGTAAAATGGGCGGGTGCTAATAATCCGTTGTGGTATATTCATTCCCCCTTGGAAGAAGGGGGTAGCCGAAGGCCGGGGGATTCTATCCTGACAGAGATAAAAGCCGATAAACAACCAATTGGCAAATACGCAGAAGAAAAACCTTTTACAACTCACACTTTGCAATTAAATAAAGGAGATACGATCTATATCTTCACCGATGGTTACGCCGATCAGTTTGGTGGACCAAAAGGAAAGAAGTTCAAATACAAACAATTCTCCGATTTTTTATTGAACATTTCTTCTTTATCGTCGCAAGAACAAAAAATGAAACTAGGGGAACAATTTAAGGGATGGAAAGGTAGTTTGGAACAGGTAGACGATGTTTGCGTAATTGGAATAAAATTTTAAAACGCAAACGAGTCAGTTTATCCTGAGCGGAGTCGAAGGGATGTTTGCGTAATTGGAATAAAATTTTAATTAAGAATTGTTTCTTTTATAAAAACAAATACACCTACAATTAAAGTAAACCAACCAAAAGCTGGTTTTAATTTTTGTGCAGAAACTTTATTGGATAGTAGGCTGCCTAATAATATACCCGCAACACAAGTGGCAGAAATGCTGATCAAAAATAACCAATTAATATCCTGCTGACCAATATTACCGGTAAAACCGACTAAAGAATTAACTGCAATAATACACAATGAAGTGCCAATTGCTTTTTTAAATTTTAACCGTAAAAAGAAAATTAAAACGGGTACAATAATAAATCCCCCACCTGCACCAACAAAACCTGTAATAAAGCCAACGCAAATGCCCAATAAAATAACAAAAGGTAAACCCATCGGACTCTTTGCGAATTCATCCCATTTTACCTGGTTAATAGTGTTTGGTTTTCTTTTACGGATCATACTAACAGATGAACATAAAATGAGGATAGAAAACACTACCATGATCAATGTATGTTTTGTGATCTCTATTCCAAATGGGTGAAGGGTCTCGGGAATAGATGGCATTAAAAATTTTCTCACACAAAAGACTGTGATCATAGAAGCTACAGCAAACTGCAAAATTGCTTCAGCACTGATCTCACCTTTACGTAAATATGAAAAGGCCCCGATTAAAGATGTGAGGCCTACTATAAATAAAGAATATGAAGTTGCAATATCGGCGCTATAACACATTAAGTAAACCAAAACCGGTACGCCAAGTATAGA